>DASXKV010000068.1 GCA_036496605.1 Gemmatimonadaceae bacterium
CGGCCGTCGCCGTGACACCGGCATTTCCGGTGGCGACGGCCGTCACCGAGCCGGTGGCCGAGACGGTGGCCACGACGGTATTCGTGCTCGCCCAGGTGATCGTGCGCCCGGTGAGCACATTTCCGCTCGCGTCCTTCAGCATCGCCGTGGCCTGCGTGGTTTGCCCCACGATCAGATTACTCGTGCCTAACGACACGCTCACCGTCGCCACGGCGGCCAGGGTCACACTCAGGCTGGCCTGGCCGGTGATGCCGCCACTTGTCGCAACGATGTTCGCGCTGCCGGCACCGACCGCCGTCACGAGACCCGAGCTGTTGACCGTCGCAACGGCGGTGTTCGAGCTACTCCAGGTGATCGTGCGCCCAGTCAGCACATTGCCACTGGCGTCCTTGAGTACTGCATTAGCCTGCGTCGTCCCGCCTACGATGACGCTGGTTGCGCCTAACGCTACGCCTATTGAAGCTACCGGCACGACCATCACTACGACCTGAACTGACCCGCTAACACCGCCGCTGGTAGCGGTTATGGTCGTAGTCCCCGCGGCGAGCGCCGTAATGAGTCCGGTGGCGCTTACGCTCGCCGCAACCAGATTGGAGCTCGACCACGTCACAGTGCGTCCCGTGAGTACGTTGCCACTGGCATCCTTGAGTATCGCCGATGCTTGAGCTGTTTGACCCGATGTCAAAGTATCTGGACTCACCGCAACGCTGACAGATGCAACCGGCGTGGGCGTCACCGTCAGAGAAGCGGAACCCGTGACTCCCTCACTCGTTGCGGTGATGTTCGTACTCCCAGCAGCGACGCTGCTGACAAGCCCGTTGACATCGACCGTCGCGACGGTCGAGTTCGAGCTCGACCACGAAATCGCGCGGCCCGTAAGAACGTTGCCCGCCGCGTCACGAAGCGTCGCTACCGCCTGGGTGCTCTGTCCGACGCCGAGCGATGGAGCATTCAGTGTGACCGTCACTGATGTTACTGGCGCGGGCGCCGACGCATTGACGGTGAGAGTGGCCGCGCCGCTGACGCCCTGCGATGTAGCCGTGATCGTCGCGTTGCCCGCTCCGATCGCGTGGATAAGGCCGGTCGCGTCGGCGGTAGCGACATCCGAGTTGGAACTCGACCATGCGACGGTGGGTCCGGTGAGAACCGAGCCGCTCGCGTCGCGCAATGTGGCCGTCGCTTGCGTGCTCTGCCCGACGGTGAGTGATGCAGCGTTCAGCGTCACGCTTACTGAGCTAACGGTACTCGTGGGCGGTGGAAGTGACGCGCCGAGCTGTTGTCCCACTGAGATGTCGTCGACATAGAGAACGCGCTGTTGAGACGAGGCGGTCGCACCGTCGAGCATCAACGAGTTCAACTTCAGTGAATTGTCATTGCGGAAGGTGAGGCCGGTCCACTGTCCCACCAGTTGACCATCGAGCCACATCGCTTGTTGGCCGTTACTCTGGCCAACGGTATTGAGCTTCACCCAGAAATCGAGGCGGTGCCACGCGCCGACACTGATTAGTCGGCTGGCGGCGTAGGTCACACTCCCCATGCCCTGACCGACGCCCGTGCACGTCACGCCGTCGGACGACGTAGGCATCCCTGGATACCACGTCATGAATGTCATGTCCAGCGAATTGGTCGACGTACCTGCTTTGATCGTGGTGGCGAAGAAATCTGATCCCGTTGGGCAGTCGGTAGATCGCCCGAAGGCCGACCATTGATCGTCTGTGCGCGATCCGCGGAGCGTCAAGAGCGTCGTGGGGCCGGTCCAACTCGGATCGAGGCGAACCCAATAGCTCGCGAAGATCGAGTCATAACCTGGCATAAAGAAACGGGTCAACCAGCCGCCGCTCTGTCCAGCGGGATAGGTCACTTGCAATACATGCGTGCCGGAGTGCGCCAACGAGGCGTTATTCAGAACCTGCTGCTTCCGAGTGTTCACGCCGTCCTGCCACGCAGCCAATGTCCCCGATTCGAAGCCCTCGCCAAAAACAGAATTGTCGGTTGGCGCGCTGATCGTGAGTTGGGCGCTTCCGCTCACACCTTCGCTCGTCGCGCTGATCGCGGCCGTTCCCGCTGCCACCGCGGTGACGAGTCCGAGCGTGTCGACAGTCGCCACGCTCGTGTTCGAACTCGACCAGGCGACGCTGCGTCCAGTAAGAACGTTGCCGCTCGCATCGCTGAGCTTGGCCACGGCCTGCGTGCTCTGTCCGATGCTGAGCGTCGATGAATTGAGGGTCACTGCCACAGAGGCCACCGGCGCCGGAGGCGGTGGCGCGGTCGCCGGCATAGCGGGCAACACCTGCACATCGTCGACGTATAGTTGCTCGGTGATCGGCGCGATTGCTTCTCCATCGAGCATGAGCGAATTGAGCTTGAGGACACCGTCGCTTCGAAGAATCAGCCCCGTCCATTCGCCGACCAACTGTCCGTCGAGCCACGTTCGTTGCACGCCATCGCTCTTCCCGACCGTGTTCAACTTTACCCAGAATTCGATTCTGTGCCAAGCGCCACGCGTTAGGCGACGGCTCGCTGAATAGGTGGTTGCGGTTCCCTGACTTTGACCGAAGCAGCTCACGCCGTCTGTCGAAGGTGGCATCCCTGGATAGTAGGTGGAGAAGCTGAGGTCGAGGTTACTCGCGGCGGAGCCTAACGCGACGCTCGTCGCAAAGAAGTCCGAGCCGGTCGGGCACACACCAGCGTTGCCAAAGGCTGACCACTGGTTGTCCGTGCGAGAACCGCGCAGGGTCAACAGCTTGGTCGTGCCCGACCAATTCGGATCGAGGCGCAGCCAATAGCTGACGTAGGCCGAATCGAAACCCGGCATGAAGAACCGCGTCAGCCATCCGCCGCTCTGGCCAGCAGTATACGTCATGTCGAGTAGATGCGTGCCGGAGTGCGCGAGTGTTGTGTCGTTGAGCACGTGATGTATCGCCGGATTGACGCCGTCCTGCCACGACGAGAGGGCGCCAGACTCGAAGCCATCGCTGAAAATCCCGTTGTCCGTTGCTGCTGCTGGGACGGCTCTTCGTTCACGCGGAGAATCGTCCGTTCGAGGGGAGGTGGCCACGTGTTCGGTGCACGCTAAAACGAGCGCGCCTACGGCCAACAAGGCTGCACGAGTGAATCGCATCGGTCCTCCATCAACTCCGCGTCTTCCCGGCAGCGCATCATCGAGGGGCCGGGGCCGTCAAGTCCCGGGACCGATCGATACACGCGTAGCATCGCGCTATCTAACGAATAGACGCGAGCCATACCGCCGAATCCGTGGCGCCGATAGTTTAGTTGATTCTAAACAGCATTAGCGAGGCGGCGCTCAACGCGACATCGGTGCACACGGTGCTGCGTCAACGTGCCAACCTGAGGCCGGGCCACGTACAAGTCGTGTACCAGTTGTCGCATAATCATGCGATTCGCAATGCACGCGTGCTTTTGTCCGAACATTACGTGCGGCACATCACGTCGGTTGTGTGCCACGAATCGAGATTGTGATTTGCTTGTGCAGCGAAGCGATCGCTGCCGTGAGATCTCGTTGCAGTCTCGTCTGTCGAATCGCCCGAGCGAAGCTTGCAGAGTAGCGCCTCGAAGTCGCTGGCGCGCCTAACGCGAGCGTCCGGTAGCGCCTAACGCCTCACGATGCTCACGGCGCGGGTGGGGCGGTCATCACGACCAGGTCGTCGTACCAGAGCGACTGCGCGACCGGCGAGCCGTCGCCGATGTAGGGAGCGATGATGAACTGGTCCGGATTCCCGTTGCAGCCGCTCACGGCACGATTCTCCGTGATGCCGGTCAGATCCTGATTGATGCGCGTCACGTCGATATTCTGCGCATCCTGCGACTGAATGGAGCGGGTGCCCGCCGTCACTCATCCAGTTGTCCTCGATGTACGTCGTCAGGTAGTTGAACGACGGGCCGGCGAACTGGTCGTCGAGGGTGCTCAGGAGATAGAACTCGTGGGGATGGCAGTTATGGGCCGAGCCGACCCAGTTCGTGCTGTGCTTGATCCAGTACCGCACGTACACGGCATCGCTGGGCGTGAACAGGTGTCGGGCGTTGACGTTCGGATTCGGCTTCACGCGGCCTGCGCAAAGTTGACCTGTAGCGAATGTACGCTGCCGGTTATTTGGTCGGTCGACGAAGGCTCGTCAGCCCGGAGCGGCGTCCAACTCGTATAGAGTTTGAGCGCATTGTTCTAATGACCCGGAAGGACGGCTCGGTG
The DNA here is from genome assembly GCA_036496605.1 of Gemmatimonadaceae bacterium. Classification (NCBI taxonomy): domain Bacteria; kingdom Pseudomonadati; phylum Gemmatimonadota; class Gemmatimonadia; order Gemmatimonadales; family Gemmatimonadaceae; species Gemmatimonadaceae bacterium. The sequence continues at coordinate 4,208 of DASXKV010000068.1, forward strand.
GGCCATATCGGGGAAGAGCGATGACTGTTGGATGTGCGCCCGATAGTGACAATTCGACCATTGCCAACGATATGCGCAAACTCACTAGAGCTACCTGCGCAACCGCTAGCGCCGGAGGGCTCGACCGCGCTCCGGCCGCTCCTGTTGCATCTACGCAACAGGTGCGGGGTCATGCGAGAGCCGCGTGACGACCGGGCTGCCGCGTCGTGGCTCCAAGTGATTGTCGGTCAGGGAGTTCCGTGTCGGAGGCGAACACACTCCATTCGCTGCGCTTCTTGCTCAACGACCCGTCGTCGTTTGCCAGATGAACTAATGCCTCAGCACCATTCATTGTGCGTGACTTGTTAGCGCGACCAATCGAGGGCCGCCACGTCGGCGGAGCCGACGGGTCGATCAGCGGCGCGCCGATATTGCGCGGCGCGCCGGTATCGCCCGGTGCTTCCGCAAATCGCCGACCGAAGCGAGATCCGTTGATGGGCCTCGTTGCGCTCATGGTCCTGACGTACGTCTGGCGAATTCAGGATATCCTGGTGCCGCTGGCGCTGATCAAGTTTCCAACTCTCATCGGGCTGGCGGCGCTCGCGGCATATGCCTTCGACAAGAGACGCGTCAGGCGCCTTCGTCTCGTTCGATCCCCAGTTCTCACGATACTGATTGGATTTGCGTTCGTCATCGTCGCCGGAGTGCCGACGAGTCTACTGGCGAGCAGCACCCTTCAGTTCCTGCTGAAAGACTTTCTGCCGAATGTTTTCATGGCTGTCCTCGTCGCCGTCTGTATCCGCACTAGGCGCGACCTCGACTGGCTACTCGGCGCGCACATGATTGGAGCAATGCTGTACGGCCTATACGCGCTCCTGTTCTTCGGCGTCGATGCCACCGGCAGGTTGGATCACATGCTTTACTACGACGCGAACGATCTGGCGCTGGCGACGGTCAGCACGCTGCCCGTGGCGATCTACTTTCTCCGAGATCGCTCGCCACGCTGGCAGCGGCGGATGGCGTTCTGCGTTGCGCCCGTATTATTGCTCAATTTCATCCGCTCGGGATCCCGCGGCGGGTTCCTCTCTCTGATCACAATCGCCGTTTGCCTGATGTTCGGCTATCGGCCCATCAGGACACGGCGGCGAATTGCCGCGTTTTCGTTGTGTATCGGCGCGATCGCGGCGATCGGCGGAAGCGCGTTCTGGGATAAGATGAAGACGATCCTTGCCCCGGACGATGATTACAACATGCAGTCGGAAACGGGCCGCTGGCAAATCTGGCAGAACGGCCTCAGCATCGTTAAGCAGCGGCCATTTCTCGGCGTCGGCGCGCAGCAGTTCCCGGAGGCTGAGGCCACACTGTCGGACCTTGGGCGCGAGCGCGCGGAATCGGGCGGGCGACAGCTTCCTTGGCAGGCGGCGCATAACTCCTACATCTCCGTGGCCGCGGAGACTGGCGTCTTCGGCTTTGCGCTCTTCGTTTCGCTTCTGCTCACGACCATCGGAACTGCGTTGTTGATGATCCGCGAAGCTCGTGTCAACGGGTCGGGTGAGTTGGCGGCGCTCTCCCGCGCACTCGCCATCGCATTCGCGGGGTATGCTGTCGGCGCGTTTTTCCTCACCGCAGAGTACAAATCGATACTGTATCTCAACATCGGGTGCGTTCTTGCCGTTCGAAAGCTGCTGAAGCTTTCGCAGGCGAACGCGTCTGCGGCACGGAGCGTAGATCCGTGGGCACTGCCAGGGCGCACGAGATGGCGGCAAGCATGACGGCGAGCGCCCCCAACCAGACGGCTTACGATCGAGCGACGTTCGCGCCGTCGCGGCGGCACTCCGTTCTCGTCACGGACGGCGAGCAGCGATCGGCGTTGGCCGCGGTGCGCGCGCTCGGTCGCGCGGGACACCGAATCACGGTCTGCTCGACTCGGGCGCGGTGTCTCGCCGGCGCTTCACGGTACGCCGACGAGGTCGCGCGAGTGCCCGATTCCTTGCGCGATCCGCAATCGTTTATTGAACACTTATCCCTTCTCGTGCGGCGTTCCAACATCGACGTAGTGATCCCGATGACGGACGCGTCGATGCTCGCCGCCCTTGAGGGCGCGGACCAGCTCGCGCCGGCCATCATTCCGGTCGCGGAGATCGAGCCCTATCGCGCGGTGTCCGACAAGGAAGGCGTTCTGAAGGTCGCACCGCGCTTTGGGATTGCCGTTCCGGCGCAACGGACGCTGACGCTCGACCATGCGCGGGCGATCGACGAGTTCGAAATATCCTATCCCATCGTCGTGAAGCCCGCTCGGTCGGTGGGGGAACACGGCGGCCGGCGATCGCACTTCTGCGTGAGCTACGCGCGCAACGCCACGGAGTTGACCAGCGTGGTGCGAAGTGCTGATCCCGCCGCTTTTCCGCTCCTACTGCAGCAACGCGTAGTGGGACCGGGCGTGGGCGTGTTTCTCCTCCTATGGGACGGTGAAACGATTGCGGCGTTCTCGCACCGGCGGCTTCGTGAGAAGCCACCTTCCGGTGGCGTGAGCGTGTATCGCGAGAGCATCGCTGCCGATCCGGATCTGGTCGCGCGCTCTCGAGCGCTCCTCGAGCATTTCGGCTGGCGAGGCGTTGCCATGATCGAATACAAGATCGACGAGCGCACGGGAATACCCTACTTGATGGAAATCAACGGTCGTTTCTGGGGATCACTTCAACTCGCTGTAGATGCTGGCGTCGATTTCCCGAACCTGCTGCTGTCGGTGGCGGTGGACGGCGAACGTCCGTCGACGCCGGAATATCGCGTTGGAGTGCGAAGCCGATGGTGGTGGGGCGATGTGGATCAACTCATCACGCGATTGCGCCGCTCGGCGCGCGCGCTCACCCTGCCTGAGAATTCCCCTACCAGGTGGCAAGCGGTTCGTGAGTTCCTGCGCGTAGGGGACAGCGCCGATCGAAACGAGATTCTCCAGCTCGACGATCCGTGGCCTTTCGTTCGCGAGACGATCGACTGGTTCCAGAAGAAGTAATTCTCAACTCATGAGCTCATCACGGCAACCGGCAATCGAGTCCGGCCTTAGCTCGAGGATTTCACTTCGCACCGCGATCCTGCCGCTGCTCGAGCGTTGCTTCAAGCGGGGGGGCATTCTCGGCTATCACGCGATCGTCGAGCAGGACGTTCCCTCGCCGGAGATGCACGTCAGCCTGGGGACGCTGCGGGGTCAGCTGGAGTATGTGCGTGATTGCTACGATGTGGTTCCGCTTCGGGAGCTCGTGCGTCGATGCATCGACGGGCGCTCGATGGATCGTTGTGTTGCGATCACGTTCGATGACGCGTACGTGGGTGTCGAGCGACTGGCTGCACCCCTGCTCGCTCGTCTCGATCTGCCGGCGACGGTGTTCGTGGCGGTGGGTGCGGCGGAAAATGGCGCCGCATTTTGGTGGGATCGACTGGAGCATGCGCGACGCACGAGCCCTGACATTCTCTGGCCGCGCATACTCAGTGACCTCGGGATCAAGCAGCTGTCACCATCCGCGGAAGCGTTAGGCATCGTGCGTGGTCACATTCTCGGCCAGCACGCGGGGCGTCTTCCGCTCGAGAAAATGGATTGGGCCGAGCCGTCAAACGATTTGCTCCGATCCATGGATTTCGCGGCTCTCGAGCGCCTGGCGAGTGATGAGCGGTTCGAGTTTGGATGTCATACGGTGACGCATCCAGCGCTTCCGTACCTCTCCAGCGATGAGCAGCAGCTCGAAATGACGCAGGCGCAGCGGCGCCTCGAAGAAATGCTGCCGCGCGTCGTCCCGGTCGTCGCATATCCGTTCGGACTTTACGATCGTGCCACCCTCAGCGCGGCCGCGAGCGCGGGCCTTCAGGCTGGCGTTACGATGCAGGCACGCGCCGTCGCGCGCGGCGATCTGGCGCTCGCCTTGCCGCGCGTCGGTGTCTCGGAGGACTGGTGTCAGAGCGCGATTTCACTCCGGCTCAATGCGGGCATGCGGCCATTGTTCAGGGCGAGGGCGGGGACGCACCCGCACCTGCCAGTCTATTCGCCGCTCAGTATTGGTGGTGCCTAGCGGCGCTACATGCCGGCCACACCGCGCGACCCCTCGAGTAGCGCCGCCCGCAGACCGGATATGCATAGTGCCACGTCTTCGTAGCAGTGCGCGACGGCCGCCGCGTCCAGTGTATATGGATCGGGGATCTCCAGCGAGTCTCTTGGTCTTGAGCTGTCGAAGGCGCCGAGGAACCGAAGCTTCGCCTCGGCTTCGGGAAACCGCGCGATGCATTCCGCTTCGTTCTCGAAGTCCATCACGACGATAACGTCGGCGGCGCGGACGAGCTCCGCCGTCAGTGGCGTCGCCAGATGCGCCCGGAGGTCGATGCCTAATGATTGTGCCGCGGCGATGCCGCGAGGATCCGCCGACCTTCCGGAGCGGGCGTGCAGCCCGCCGGAGCCGATGACAACTTCCGGGTGGCTCGCATGGAGCTCTCGCGCTAACAGAGCAGCGGCGAACGCGCTTCGCAGGATGTTGCCATGGCAGACGAAAACCACATGATGGTATCCCGCGGCGGGACCCGAATTGGCGCGGCGCTCACGCCGAGCGAGCCGGCGAATTGTTTGTCGCAAGAACACGCGGCGCGCGCGCGAATCGAGTTCGGCACATCGACGCGCGAACCGACGCGTCCGCTCCGGGACCAGAGAAGAGAGCGCGCGTCGAACGGCGCGCGCAGGGGCGGCGGTGGCTGCTGCGAGGGCAATTGCAAAGTTGCTCATGCGGGCGCCGGCGCCTTCCTTTGCGGGAGCCAGCCGCGCAGAGAGTATTCCGCGGTGGCAGTGACTTCATATACCAACTGTCCGAACACAGCCAGTCGATCGGTCGGATCGTCTGACATTGGCCGACCGCCCGGCGTGCGAAGTCGCGCCGCCACACAGGTCACATCGAACCCCACCGCCTCGAAAACGGCGCATGCGCGGCGCGTATGCATGGGCGACGTGATTACCGCGATCCGTCGCATTCCTCGTGGCAGCAGGAGCCTCGCCGAGGCGACAGCCTCATCGCGTGTCGTACGACCGAGTGGCGTGCGGAGCCAGTCGACTTGTTGGTCGAATAGCCCTATGAGGCGTGCCTGATCGATCTCACTCGAAACGAACCCCGTCGGAAAGAAATCCGCGGTCGTGGTCGTAACGAGCGAGCGAGCCTTTCCCTCGCGCATGAGCTCCAATGCCATGAGCAGGTGGTCTGCGGCCTCGCTCGAGATCGTCGTATCGGGATTGATCCCGGCACTCAACGCGACGACGGCGGCGACGCCTGACTGGGGAATCGCGTCCTGTCGCACCCAGCGCGCGGCGATCGCCTGGGAGAGCGGGCTAAGGACGACGACAATGGTGACTAAGGCTGCCAGCTGAAAGAGAACAATCAACGCGCGGCGCAACCGTGTCGCGCCGACGAGCAACCCGAGGCCTGTTAGCAGTAACACGCCCGGCGTATCGGCCAGTTTGGCCGGCAGGATCTGGAGAGCGAAGCAAACGCACCACAAACCCGTGCCGAGTGCGCCGCCCTCGAGAGCGCGTCGAATCGCCTCCCGGGATAACAACATCGGCGGATTCTCAGCCACCGTTGGGGCGAGATCGCCAGCCACGAATGAATCGATCTGGGTCGGCAGCGTGTGCTACTTATGTATGGCGCGAGTGGTCAGAAAAACACCGTAGATCCCCACGATGCCTGCAATTAGCTGCACAGAGTTCATGAGGCTCCACTGTCGCTTCGAATCCACGAGAATCTCGTCACCGGCTTTGAGATTGAGATGATCCAATGAGCGTCCGTCGGCGAGCGCGATGCGGACGTTATCCGAGTCCCAGATCATCGTGCCGGCTCGTCGCACGACCGTGCTCGAGAGGTTTGACTTCTCGACGACGCCGGCCTGCATGATGACGTCGGCCAGCACCGCGTCACTCGGCGTCAAGTACCACCCAGGCCGACCGACTGCGCCCATCACGGCGAGACGAAGAAGCGGCGTTGCCCGAACGGAGGGATTGCGTACGTACTTACTGAGATATGCGGTGACTGTGTCCGCAAGCTCCGAGCGCAGCACACCATCGAGCGATAGATCAGGAATTTTCGGCACTTTCGTGAACTGTAACATCTTGCCAGCCCGGACCGTCACCGTATCGACTCCGCCCAACGGGAGGAAGTTGGAATTGTCGGGCGTGAGCACGCGCGGAATGTCGATCGACAGGATGATTCGGTCGCCCTCCTGAAAATCCCCGTCCCGGAGCCGCGTCTGGAGCACAGTCGCTTCGGCTTCGCGATGCTCGCTCCGCGCATTGCGCGCAGCCAGCTCGAGCTGCGCGCGCGTTTCGAACCTTGACTCTCTGGGGGCGCCGGCGAGCGACTGCGCGCCGCTGCGATGTCCGAACGCCAACATGAGCAGCACCGCGATTATGAACGCGGGCTTGACGTGCCTACTCCTCATTGGTCCAGCTCCTTGCCGCGGCAAATGCGCCGTCAGATGTCTGTCATACGTGAGTCCTCTCGCCGACCCGCCGTTCATGAATAGCGTGAGGCAAGCGCAGGCGGAGGGTGCAATCGCCATACCTGGTGCGTGCCCGATGGTAAGTGTCGTAAGAGACTATCCGCCAAGGAGATGTCACATCTCCCTCGGATAGGTGCGCCGTCAGCGCAACACCTGATTGCGCGCACGCATCACTATTGTGGTGTGCCTGTCGGTCTGTGACGCGCATAGCGCGGACGAATGGGTGGCACCAGGGTTGCTTCCGCCCCGATTCGTAATGCTCAGCAATGGTGCGCGCCCCGTACGGTCTCTGACCCCCACACTATTCGAGTCCCCTGTGCAGAGGGGACTCGTGACAGTCGTGATCCCGACGTACAATCGATCGGCGATCGTGGGCAGCGCGATCGAGAGCGCGTTAAAACAGACATACCGCGATCTCGAGTGTGTCGTGGTAGACGATGGCTCGTCGGACGACACGCGCGCCGTCGTCGAAAGCTACGGCCCGCGCGTCCGTTACATCTATCAAGAGAACGCGGGCGTCACCGCGGCCCGCAACCTCGCCATACGCCATGCCCGCGGCGAGTTCTTGGCGTTCCTGGACTCCGATGACTTGTGGCGACCCTGGAGAATCGAGAGCCAGGTTGCCGCGTTGCGCCGCCATCCGGAAGCGGGATTGGCATGGACAGACATGACAGCCGTGGAGCGTTCGGGCCACGAGATTTGCGAGCGCTATCTGCGCACGATGTACGCGGCGCACACGAGAGTGAGTATCGAGGAAGAGATGGGGCAGGTTGCCACACTCGGGGCTCTCTGTGCGGCGGTGCCGGCCGAGCATGCGTCGGCCGCGGTACGTGTTGGAGATTTATTCAGTGAGATCCTGCTCGGGAATCTGATGCACACCTCCACTGTCCTCGTGCGTCGCGATTGGGTGGAACGTGTAGGAGGTTTTGATCCCACGTTTGTCCGCGCCGGCGAGGACTACGAGTTCTACGTGCGTCTTTGCTCGGTGGGTCCTGTCATCTTCATCGACGCACCGTCGACGCTCTACTGCGTTGGCGCTCCGGATCAGTTGACGCGCCCGTCGATGCTTCTCGAGATCGCGCGGAACAATCTGCGCACGATCGAGAAGTGGGTGCCGCACGCCGGCCCACACCTTACGATTCCGCGCCGAACCATTCAGACGAGATTCGCGGACTCTTACGGCTGGCTCGGCGAAGCCGAGCTGGATGCGGGAAATCGCCTCGCCGCCGCCCGCGTACTGATGGCGAGCATTGCGCGCCGGCCGCGGATCGACCGTCGTGGGCTGCTCCTCGCGATGTGTTTCATGCCTAACGGGTTATCAACGCGCGTGCGGGAAGTGCGCTCCAGGCTCCGCTCTCGCTTGAACTAGCCCGCGCTTGTACCCACTAAGTCTCAGGGGTCGCTCCGTGCCTAACGGCAGTCTTCAACATCGCATTCATCGCATCACTGGCTTCGGCTCTGCGCGCGAAGCCGCCGAGAAGGAACTCGACAGCCAGGGAATCGTTCTGCCGTTTCCGCAACGCGGGGAATGGCACCAGGCAATCGGAGAATGGAGCTCTGCGCTCGTAGTTGCAAGCGACGCGGAGGGTCGGGCAAGAGCGGCGGCGGGCATAGGAATCGGGCGCAGTCGGGCGCTTCCGTGGCATTGCATCTATCAGGTGGAGCGCCTCGCGTCGAGCGAAACCGACGTCGAGGTGGCGCTGGTGAACGGCATTGCCGACGCTGCGCACTCCGACCCGTTCTGCATTCGGGTACGACTCGGCATATTCGAGCCCGATCCAGAGCGACGGTTGCGGCTTGGTACATTGCTGGGAGAATGCGGTTTCATAAAGGCTCAACAGCCGGAACGGTACCGGCGTACGCCGTCACTCGATCTGCAGGCCTCAGAGGAGCAGCTGTTTTCCAAGGTGGCATCCAGCGCGCGCCGCAACGTGCGCGCGCCCGCCAAACGCGGCTTTCAGCTCGTGCCGTTGACCGACCCGTCCTACGCCGGCAGGCTAGAGGAGTTGATGGACGAGTCGTTCCGGCGAACGGGTGGGACCGCGATTCAGCTGCCATGGGAAACGATCCTGCAGCGGTCCGGACATTCGCCTAACCGCTCCCGCGTCATCGGTCTCTTCAAGCCTAGCGAGGTCGCGCCGAGCGGCCTGATCGCGTTCGCTTGGGGCTGCGTCAACGGCAATTACGTGACATACGAGGCGGGGGCAGCCACGCGCCAAGAGAGTTTAGGGAATTTGCCTCTGGCGTATGCGCCACTGTGGGATCTCATTGCCTGGGCGAAACGCATCGGTGCGACGTGGTTCGACTTTGGCGGCGTACCCGCGGTCGACGAAACAGCCACTGCCGATCCACTCAGCGGGATATCGGACTTCAAGCGATTCTTCTGCGAGCGCATCATCGAAGTCCGCGACGAGTGGACTCTCGAGCCACGTCCGGTGCGCGGAATGATCGCACGGAAAGTCAGCGCCGCCGCGCAGCGGTTTCTGCGATAGCTCGGCCGCGCGCGGCGACTGTGGCGGGAGTGCCACAGCCGGGCATCGTCCCCTACATGTCGTACGATGTTCCTGCACGGCGTCGAGTGCGTTCTCGATTGCGTTGAATGCACTTAGCTAGCGCGGGCGCGAACGCACGGCGGCGAAGAACGCGGCACCGCTTCTGCGCCTATACGGCGCGGTCCGTTCTCTTCAATCGTCTTCGATCGAAATGCAGCTTCATCATCAGCGCGATTCGTCTGTCAGCGACGACAGTCAGGCACCTCTCTTCGTCGTCGATCTTGCTAGCTCCCGCCTTGCGCAACCGATGGTCCGGCGCGCCGCTCGCCGCGCAATTGCTCGCGCCGTGGCGGCTGCGCATAATGGCAAGGGGCGGATCCCGCGGCCTCGCGTATTGCTGCACGGTGAGGACGGCACTTTTGTCCGCATCGGTGACATCGAGCTGCTGAGCACATTGGACTATGCGCTACCCCATGTCGGCTCCGCGGATGAGCCTTGGGTTAACGAGGCGTCGAACGAACTACTGTATGGCAGCGGCGCGCAATTCTTCCCTGTGGTCGACGGCGTATCACTGGCCGATCTCTGCCGACTCGAAGTCCAGGACTATTATCTGGATTACGCCCATCTTGCAGGCGCGCTCTGTCGAGTGCTCGCCGAGAAGCCGACCTCGATTTGCACGATCTTCACGATCGATCCGGAACGCGCCGACGCGCTGCGAATATCGATTTCCGATCTCGTCGCCGACGCCAAGTCGTGGACTCCGCCGTTCATCGCCGGACTTCGACAGATTGGCCGAATGCTGCATCGGATCCGACGCCGTCGTGCCGGTGGGCAAGCCAAGCGCCTCTCGGCGATCCGGAGCTCGCCGAGGCGCGCTTCGCTCAAGGCACCGGTGCTATTCGTATCCGAGGCCGCGCCCATGGCGCAGATGTTCGATGTCGTCGAGCGACACTTGAAGAAGTTGAACGATGAGCGTTCGCTTCGGCTGGAGCTCACCGGGAGCCGCGAAACGATCGCGATCGAGAACGGCGCGGCGGCGGTCGTCGCGACCTTCGGACATCCGTCGGCGCTGGTGCGTGGTAGACAAGGAAGGTTCAGCGGCCAGTGGCGAACAACCGCGCGGGAATCGCACCGAATCGTGATCGAAAAGCCGTATATCGGTGCCGCGGGCGTGGGATCGCTGCGCGCACCCGTTAGGCATCTACTCGAACATCTGTACTCGGAGCGTTTCGATCAAGTCTTCGAGCACCTCGAGTTCGCCCGTGCCTTCGTCGACGTCGCTCGGCCCGAGGTGCTCGTTGTTGGCAACGACCGGTGGTGGGTTGGGCAAGCATTCGTGAGGGCCGCGCAACAGCGCGGGATTCCGACCGTTCTCATTCAGGACGGACTGGCGTGTGACAAGGCGAGCTGGTCGTGGATCTCCGCCGATCACGTTGCGGCGTTCAGCCCCGTGCTCGCGGAGCTCCTCGTCTCGCACGGCGTCTCGCGCGACCGGATCGCGATCACCGGGCAGCCCCGATATGACTCGTTATGCAAGAAGCGGTATACGCGCGACTCCGGGTCCATTCGGGCTGCGCGCGCCAAGCTGGGCACGAGCACCGGTCCTTGCGTCCTTCTCGCGACTCAGCCACACCAAGACGCTGATCGAGTTGCGAAGGCGGTAGAAGCCCTGCTTCAGATCGATGGTGTGCACGTGTTGCTTCGTCCGCACCCGAGCGAATTCGTTGGGAAGTATGCCCACTGCGTGATGGTAAATCCGGGCCGAGTTTTACTTGCCAGGGGGATGGACATCGACGCGCTACTCGATGCGGCCGACGTCGTCGTGACCGAGTACTCAACGGTCGCTCTCGAGGGTGCGATGCTGGGCATCCCGGTGATCATCGCCAGTTTCCTTGGCGACCGCTCGGATCCACGCGTGTTCGATGGTTTCAGCGTTGCCGTTAGGTCGCCGGAGGCGCTATACGAGGCTGCACAAGCGTTCTGCCAAAGCCGCACAGCGGAGCACCTGATTGATGCGGAGCGATTGCACTCGCTCGTTGGACCGCTCGATGGTCAATCGGGACTTCGAGTCGCCCACCTGATCCACTCACTGCGGAGATCTCATAAGCACCAAAATGATTTGCGCTCTCGCTCTCTTCTGCCATTGCAGGGAAGCGACACGCCGTCGGGGGCGGAGGCGACGTTGTCCGCGCGTCATTGAAGTGCAACCTCAGTTGTTGAGTGCGAAGACGACCGCCTAACGCGTCTCGCCGAGAACTCTTGTAAAGGATGGGATCGATGGTCACCGAGCATGCGCTGGTTCCGCCAGGACCCACCGAGCCTTTCACGACCGGAGAGGACCTGCTGACCTGGATGGGGGATCAATTCGATCAGTTCGGCGACATTTTCAAGGCGCTCATCTACGGCACAACGGTCTACGTGGTGCGAGACCCAAGCCTTGCGGAGCACGTGCTCCGCAAGAATTGGCAGAACTACGTGAAGGGACAGGCGATCAAGCGCGTCGCTTTCCTGCTCGGTAGTGGTTTGATGGCCAGCGAGGGCGCACTCTGGAAAGCACAGCGACGAATGATCCAGCCCGCGTTTCACCGGGACGTGATCGAGCGTCTATCGACCCTCATCGTCGAGGTGAACAACGCTCTGCTCGCGCGATGGGAGCGCGCCGCACTGCTAAACGAGCAGGTGGATGTCACGACAGACGTCAGTCGAATGATCCTTGATATTGTCCTTCGGTCGATTTTCAGCTCGGACTACGATGAAATCGCTCCCTACTTCGACTTGGTATCGTCGGAACCGGAGCGTAATATCGAATTCGCTCAGGGATTTCGCTCGTTAGGGCGCGTCATTCTCAATGTTGCTGCCCGACGACGAGATGAAACCGCGAAGCATGGTGACCTCCTTGACATCCTGATGAACGCACGCGACCGCGATACGGGTAGGTTCATGCCCGACGGTCAGTTGGCGAACGAGGTGAAGACCCTCATCGTGGCGGGCCATGAGACAACGGCAACCACTTTGAACTGGACGTGGTATCTCTTATCGCAACATCCGGAGGTCGAATCCAGGCTCACGAGCGAGCTTGAGCATCTCGAAGGCGACAGCTTCCCGGCTTGCAGTGATCTGCCGCAGTTCCCGTATACACGCCAGGTGATTGAGGAAACACTACGTCTTTACCCAGCGGGTTGGCTTCTGACGCGAAGAGCGATCAAGGACGATAGTCTCGGAGAATACGTCGTGCCCGCCGGGACCGAGATCTATATCCCAGTTTTCTTTATCCAACGGCACCCCGCCCTGTGGACGAGTCCGAGTCAATTCGATCCTGACCGATTCTCTCCCGACAACGCGCAATCGCGTCATTCGCTGGCGATGCTTCCGTTTTCCGCTGGTCCGCGAAACTGCATCGGGGAACCGCTTGCTCGGCTCGAGATGCAGATCCATGTGATGATGGTCGCAAAACGCTTGCGACTATGCTGCAGCAAGGAAACGGCGAGCCCAGAGCTAGACGTAGGGGTAAACCTTCGTAGTAAATGCAACTTCTTCATGAGTCCGACGATGAGGACTTCCACAAACCCGTGCTGACTCGAGATCAATGAGTTTGACAGCGATAACATGCGCCGCAGAGCCGCGCATTCGAATTGATCTCTGCCGTGAGGTGGACATCGAGCCAGCGATGAGCTTTCTGCACGAACATTGGGCGAAGAATCACATCCTTTCGAGAGACGCAGCTCTTTTTCGCTGGCAGTACGAGGCCAAGCTTCGCGACGGTCGGGAGGATGCGCCGACGGTGCTTCTCGCATGGCGCTGCAATAAAATCGTCGGTATGCTGGGCCTGACGTTCATGCGATGGCTTCAGGAGGGATTGACGTACACGGGCGCTTGGTCATCACATTGGTTCGTCGTGCCCGAGTTGCGAACCTCACCTCTTTCGCTGTTGCTGATTCGTGAGGCTTCGCGGCTCGGCATCGAAGTGCTTGGCACGGTTGGAACTACTTCGCACTCGTCCAGCATTCTGCGCGCTCGGGGATACGACTGGATTCCTGAAATTCCGCGCTGGGTCGGCATCATCGATCAGACCAGCACTGCGACGCTGCTGCTCGCAAGCGGGATTCCCGCTTCGCAGCGTGACGAGGTGACCTCGTTCTGCCAGGAGCGCGTCGTTCGGCACACGCATGCAGCAAGTCATGCGGAGGACTGGCAGATTGTGGAGTGGAGCGACAAGCTCGGGGACGAGTGGGACGTCTGCTGGAACCGAAGCGCCGCTCGAGGGTTCGTTGGAGTAATCCGGAATGCCGCGTACTTACGATGGCGTTACGCGAGGCACCCACGGTTCAAATATGAGATCCGGCTTGCGCGTCATTGCTCATCCGGCGTTGGAGGGCTGCTGGTCTTTCGTCTCGAGACGGTGAGGGGAAGGACCGAGCAGGTGGCGCGCATCTGTGAGTTGTTGACCGAGGGACCAGACGCAACTAACAGCTTGCTCTCGCGTTTCGTTGGTGACGCGAGACAGGCCGGCATTTCGTTTGCCGATTTTTATTGCTCGAAGCCGATTCAGGGTCTCTCGGAAGCTGGATTCAACATTGAGCGAACGCTAACAGACCCATTCACGCTTCCTTCACGATTGCAACCAGTCGAGCAGGGCGGACGTCCACTGAACTCGGCGATTCGATTCCCCGCCTCCTTGCGCGGCAGCCTTGAAGATGCAGTGGCCCGCGGCGCGTTGTATTTGACAAAGTCCGATGGCGATCAGGATCGGCCGAACTAGCCGCACGAGTTTTTTTATCCGGAATGCGTAAGACCCAACGACGCAGAGTATTGGGCAAGAGGCCAGGATCTCGAATGGTATTCCACGGCGGTCGCGCTCGGCACGATCTGCGTGATTGTCCGCGTTGGCCAATGACCGGAATGTGGCATGCCACGTCACTGAACAAGCAACGTGATCCACTCACAAGCGCTGGGACGTTGATGAGCGACGCCGCGACCGCGTTGGTGGTGCTCGCACTCTCGAGCGCTCAACGCTAGCTCACGAGCTGAGCGTAGCGGCCGCGATAATGCAACAGCGGCCGTGCTTCGCCCATCGTTCCGCGTTCCACTTCGGCAATGAAGATGGTATGGTCGCCAGCTTCATAGTGCCGAACGAGCTGGCACTCGAGGTGAGCAGCCGCGTCGTCCAGTAACAAGACGTCGTTTTCCCCGCGCGTGAACGGAACGCCATCGAATCGATCCGCGTCGCCCTTGTCGGCAAATCGACGAGAGTGCGCCTCGTGCTCCGATGCAATGATGCTAATTCCCAACTTTGGGTGACGCAGCATTAAGCCGTGCATCGAGGCACTGTGATCGACGCAGACCAGGACGAGTGGCGGTGACAGGCTGACGGAGCAGAACGCGCTCACGGTCATGCCGACGTCGCGCTCGCCATCACGAGCCGTAATGATCGCGATGCCCGATGCGAACCGTCCCAGAAGATGTCGGTAAGTGTTGGAGTCGAGCATCGGCTCACCTCACGCGGTGTTGCCGGCATCCACGGTCAATGTGGTGCCCGTGATGTTCTTTGCCTTGTCGCTGAGCAGGAATGCGACGGCATTCGCGACGTCGTCGATTTCCGGCATTCGGCGAAGCGCGCTGCGTCGAGCAATCTTTTCTCGTTGTTGCTCCCCGAGATCGCCCGTCATGTCGGTATCGACGAATCCAGGCGCCACCGAGTTGACAGTAATGCCGAGTGGCCCGAGCTCGCGGGCGAGTGACCGCGTGAATCCGAGCAGTGACGACTTCGTGGTGCTGTAGACCGACAGCCCGGAGTAGCCAGTCACGCTGACGATCGATGAGATATTGACAATCCGGCCACCCTGACCGCTCATCATCGATCGCACGACGTACTTCGTCAAAACGAGGGGCGACAAGGTGTTGATGCGCAGGAGGGTCTCAATGTCCCCGTCCTTCATCGTGGCGAGGACGCCACTCGTGCCGATGCCCGCATTGTTAACGAGCCCAAAGATCGGCCCGTAACTCGTTCGAATATGCCTAACGAGCTCCGGCAGCTCGTTGATGCTTCCAAGGTCGGAGGGTACAAACTCGATCGAGCCACCCTCCGGGGATGCCGCTTGGTTCATCGCATCGGTAAGTGCCTCGCTCTGACGGCGCGCTACGGCGATTACGCGATGTCCGATGGCGCAGAGCGTCTTGGCAATCCCCAGACCGAGGCCACGGCTACCGCCGGTGACGATAACGTTAGGCATCGCGTCGCCCGAGCTTGCCGGAGGGTGTCACCGCGAGCGACGACGTGAAGCGTATCGACGCAGGCACCTTGTGCGCCGCCAGTGACTGACGGCACGCGGCCAGGATCTCGGCACGGGTGCTCTCGATCACCGCCGGCTCGAGTCCATTCTCACTGCCGGTGAGAACTACCTCGGCCGTGACGATTGTTCCGGTAATTGGACTCTTGCGTGCTTTGACGAGCGACATACGCACGCTCGGATGTCGATTGATGATGGCTTCGACTTCCTCGGGGTGGATCTTCAGGCCACCAACGTTGATGATTCCACCCCGTCGACCCGCGAAGAAGTATCGATCGCTGCGACGCTCGACGACATCGCCGGTGTCCACGAACCCCTCCGCGTCGCGGAGCGACTCGCCGTGGCTCCCGAGATAGCGGAGCGCGGTGCGCGGGGAGCGGATTCGCAGAGTGTCATCTTCGACTCTGAGATCGACGCCAGAATCGTTAGGTTCCAGGAAAGATGCCGGAAAACCAGCGAAGCCGTCGGTCACGTCGAACGCGACGCCGGCTTCTGTCGAAGCGAAGGCGTGCGCGACCCGTGCGTGCGGGAAGATCGACTGTAGGTGATCGATGATTGTTTGGTCCGCGATCTCGCCCGACAGGCGAGCATAAGTTGGCGAGAGTTCGCGTACGAGGGGACTCATCAAGGCGCGTCGCCAATGCGACGGAGTGCCGGTGATGTGCGTGACGCGATGCTCACGTCCACGTGTCAGGAAATCTGTCGCGCTCTCCCCCGGTGCGGAGAGAAGCAGTGACCCGCCTCCAAGTAGGGCTCGAAGAAGTATCTGCAAACCACCGTAGCGCCGGATGTCATAGAACGTTGCCCATATGAGCGGCCCCGCGAGGCTTCCGGCGGGCTTGATTGCGTCACTCAGCGTTCCGAGCGTGTGCACGACCATCTTCGGCACACCCGTAGTACCGGACGTGAAGAGAATCCACTCCGTCGTCGCGTTTTCCGCTTCGCGGTTCGGCGCCGCTGGACGAAGATTCCGCTCGATCGAAACGATGTTTTCCACGCCGACACCCGAGAACGCCTCGAGCGGGCGATCCGAAGCGATCGCATCGATCTGCGCCGTCGCAACGATGTAGGGGAGGTGCGCGTCGTCGAGGTCAGGCGGACAGAGCACGAGACGCCGTGCGATTCCGTCCAGCTCGACGACTGCCAGCGCAAATGCGAGTTGGTCTGCCGTCGAGATCAGCACCGATCGACCGCGCAACTCCTCGAGGCGCCCGCCAAGGGCGGACGCTTGCGCGAGATCGGAAAGCGCGATCGTCGTGTCGCGCGCCCAGAGCAACCGGTCATTCTCGATGCCGGCGCGTCGGAACGATTCCCAGAGCGACGTGCTACTACGCACTCGCATTCTCGTACATCGTCTCGTACATCTTGACGAAATCGCCGAAGGTCACGGGGAACTGGGCATCTTCCGCCGCGGTGAACGGATCGATGCCGAGCGAGTCCTCGAGTCGAGCGACGACGATCGCGAACGCGAGCGAATCGAGTCCGGAGTTCATCAGCGAGCGATCGTCGGTGAGCGGCGCCAGCTTGTGACGCTGTTCGCTCGCAACCTGCTCGAATTGCGTCACGATAGTCGATCGGATGCTTGCAGACATCGGAGAGTCCTCGGGGTTGTTCGGTGTGTAGGGGAAAGAAGAGCTGATACTGTCAAGCGGACGCAGTCGCTAGGCTCGGTTCCGGTCGGCACGCGTTCATCAAAGCGTCCACGAGCTCCCGAATGTCGTCCATGGTTGCTTCACCATGCGTTAGGCAGATTCTGATCACGTCGCGCCCTTCGTACTTCGCCACAGCTACCCATGCGCGCCCGGATGCGAGCACTCGTGCGGCCGTGGTATGTACATCGGCGGCACTTGGGGGCGGCTCGACACAAAGGACAGCCAGGGTCGAGTCATTCGCGATGCGCCACTCTCGCTCGATGAGCATGTCGCGTAAGCCAGCAATGAGATCGACGGAGCGCTCGACATGTTGCGCGTATCCGTCCCAACCAGCCGCAGCGAGCGACAGGAACAGGCGCACGCCGAGGAAGCGCCGCGACCACTGGGCGGTGGTCACGTACGGATCAATAGTGACTGTGTTCGACGGCATGAATCCAGTGGACACCTGGAATGTTTTCGACAAGATGAGTGGATCGCGGGTGATGAACATTCCGCAGCCCATCGTCGTCGCGAACCACTTGTGTGCATCGATGGTGACGGAGTTTGCGTGCTCGATGCCGGCCAGTGTGCCTCGCAGCCGCTCTGACGCGACCACCGCGCCACCCCATGCCGCGTCGGCGTGCAGCCACAGACCGCGATCGCGCGCGAGCTCGGCGCACCGCTCGATTGGATCGATCATGCCGGCGTTGGTCGTCCCTGCGGTCGCGACGATCAAGAACGGAACGCAACCGCGTGCCACATCTTCATCGAGCATTGTGGTGAGCGCATCGACACTCATACGGCCCGTGCCGTCCGTCGGCACTTGCCGAACCGCTGACCGACCGATACCTGCTTGGTGCCCGATTTTCACCCACGCGAGGTGGCTCTCACGTGAGATGTAGAACACAGGTGGTCCGCTGAACGAGCGCGCGCCCTCGGTGGCGAATCGATCGTTCGCATGGGTGAGCGCGCAGAGCACTGCAGTGTAGTTCGCTTCCGATCCACCGGAGGTGAAGTGTCCCGTGGTCTCCGGCGGCAATCCCGCGCGTCGCGCGATCGCACGAATCACGTGCGACTCGATCTCGACTGCGGCGGGCGATGTCGTCGCGGTCGCGAGTTGAGGGTTGAGGGCTCCCGTTATGCGGTCTCCACACAGCGCCGGGAATGTCGGGGCAGGATTGAAGAGCCCGAAGTACCGCGGATTTGTCATGTGAACGACGCCATGCTCGATCTGGTCAATCGTCCACGCGAGGACCGTGTCGAGAGTCCGCGGAGCACTGAAGTCGAAGTCCGCGAGCTCCGATCGCAGGCGCGTCATTTCCAGCGTGGGCACGACCGGTCCGGATGCAATACGGTCGTTGGCGCACAACAACTCGCGAGTCAGATAATCGTCCCAATGCACGCGCTCTTCGTGCGACGGAAAGAGTGCTGGAACGGGCGGCATCGGGTCGGAGGTGCGCATCTGGTCTATGGCCTCATACCGTCGGCACAGCGGCGCCGCCTAACGACAGCACCTCCGGCTCGCGTTGCGCGACAGTATGCTCCAGCCAGTTCGAGTAAAGTCGCACAGCCACGTCATGCCAGACATGCGCGGGCAACGCGTCGCGACCTGGAAACTCGTCGAGCAGCTCACGGATGCGTTGTCGCTCAGCGCGCTCTCGAAATGCATTCAACTCGTGTGTCGTGTCCTCGTCGAAGTAGCCGCGCGGTAGCTCCGGATAGCGATCCATCGTACCAGCGAGAAAGCGACCAACGTCGCGCCTGTATTCGCGGAACAAAGCACCCGCGTCGTACTCAGGGTGTCCCTGGTAGAACAGGAAGGGCGTGCCGCGCCTCAGCACGAATGCATCGGCCCCGGCGTGCTCGGAGAACGAGAGGATTTCGTAGCCTGCGGCAAGGAGCTGATCTGGATCGAGCGTGTTGAGACGTGAATGTGGCATACGCCATGAGATGGGCAATCCGGCGAGCAGCGAACTCTCACATGCCTTCGCGCACCGGAACACACCCGAGATCTTCGCGCCGAGTCTTTGTCGCTGGATACCGTGCAAGTGAAGCACCGCGGCGTGCGCCGCAAGGCAGGACCAGACCGTCGGCGTGCCCGATTCACTTGCCCATTCGACGAGCCGGGTGAGCGATGGCCAATACACTTCCTCGGGAAGCGTGAGCGTGCGCGGCTCGGCACCGGTGACAATGAGACCATCGAACCCGCCACTCCACAGCGACTCGATCGGCTCGTAATGCTCGGCGACATAGCGGCGGGCGCCCTCTCCACGGATCAGCTCAGGGAAAGAGAAGAGCCGGAGTCGAACATCGTACCGGGCACTCGCCGCGGCGAGCAGGTCGCTGAACTGCTGTTCGGTCGTTTCGAGAGCGGCGTCGGGCATATTGTTCAACAGCGCGATCACGAGCGGCTCATGCCGCTCTTGATCGTGCGCGGTCCTAGCGCCGTTCGTCGGACGACGTGACGAGTTCATTGCCCGGCCACCCGAGCGACTGGCGATCGTGTTACCCTCGCCACTCCCGGCAGTGCGCTCACCCGTGGCGGCACGGCGACGTCAAGCGCCTGATCGAGATCGGCGAGAATATCATCGATGTGCTCGATGCCGATGCTGACCCGGATCATCTCAGGCTTTACCCCCGCCTTCAATTGCTCGGCGGTCGTCATCTGCCGATGCGTTGTCGATGCCGGGTGACAGGCGAGTGACTTCGAATCGCCCAGGTTCACGACGCGCTTGATGAGCGATAACGCGTTGTAAAATGTCGTTCCCGCCGTTAGGCCGCCACGGAGTCCGAACGTCATGATCGAGCACGCGCGCCCAGCGAGATATTTCTGAGTCAGCTGGTAGTACGGACTTTCCGGAAACCCGGCGTAGTTGACCCACTCCACACGCGAGTCGTCGCGGAGGAACTCGGCGACTCGCTGTGCATTCTCCACGTGACGATCCATGCGCACCGCCACCGATTCGATTCCCTGTAGCAGAAGAAACGCGCTGAGTGGGGAGAGCACGGAGCCGAGCGTGCGCTGATAAACGCTGCGACACCTTCCTATGTATGCGGCGTCGCCAAAATGCTCGGTGTAAACGAGGTCGTGATACGACGAGTCGGGCTCCGTGAACATCGAGAATCGCGAGCCGTACTTGGACCACTCGAACTTGCCCGCATCGACGATGATACCGCCCATGGTCGTGCCGTGACCGCCCATGAATTTCGTGAGCGAATGGAGGACGACATCGGCGCCGAACTGGATCGGGCGCAGCAAGACTGGAGTCGGGACCGTGTTGTCGACGATCAGCGGAACGCCATGCGTGTGCGCGACGGTCGAGAGGGCTTCGATATCGCACACGTTGCCAGCCGGATTGCCGACACTTTCGCAGTAGACGGCGCGAGTATTCTCGTCGATGAGTGCGTCGATTGCCTCGGGGCTGTCGTCCACCGCGAAGCGGACGATGACGCCCATTTTCGGCAGCAGGTGCGCGAAAAGCGTATACGTTGTCCCGTACAACTGCGGTACGGAGACAATGTTCGTTCCAGGTGCGGTCACGTTGAGCGTCGCAAAGTGCAACGCGGCCTGGCCGGAGCTGACGCTCAACGCGCCTAGCCCCCCTTCCATCGCGGCGACGCGCCGCTCGAGCACGTCGCTCGTCGGGTTGCTAATGCGCGAGTAGCGGTAGCCGTCGACTTCGAGATTGAAGAGGGCGGCAGCATGCTCGGCGCTCTCGAACTCGTACGCTGCCGACTGATAGATCGGCACCGCCGTCGTCGGTGCACGACCGTCGGCCGTGTACCCGTAGTGAAGCGCGATCGTCTCCGGACGCATCAGAGGGAGAGCGTGTCTCGCACTTCGGATGGCCACGCTTCGAGATCGAGGCCGTGCGTGGCGAATAGCGCGATCGTCAGGCGATCGAGGCCGAACGCCGCGCACGCGGTGTGAGCGACGGCGCCGTCGTCGGTGCCGAGTCCCCACGTGGTACCGAAGTGATCTTGGTGATAATTGAAGCTCATGCACGCCGTCGGCGCTTCCTCCGAATTCACCGGCACGAGGAGCTCGAACTTGAGCGCTTGCTCAACCTGGTTGACGGCCATCAGCTTGCCGGCGCGTCCGAAGAACGGATCGCTCGCGGGAGCGAGCGTGAAGGGCAGGCCCAGCTGATTCGCCATCTGCTCTGCCTTGGCCTTCCAGCTTTCGCGAAACGCGAACGCCGTCTCGGGTGCGCCAATGCAGACGTACTCGCGCATACGGAATGCCTGCATGCGACCGAGCTCCGACGATGTTTCGCGACGGAAGCAGTAGGACTCGACGTCGACGATCACACCGGTGCTCGCCACGTCGCCGCGCGCGGCGATGATCGGGTACACCTGGTAACAGGCGGCTGGCGTCAGCACGAGATCCGTCGCCACGAGAGCGTCTACCCATTCCTGGCCGATCGCTTTCCCTTCAACGAGTGCTCGGATCTTCGCCTCCGTACCTGTCATCGTGCTCACGCAGCCAAGCAGATGCGGAAAGCTCTTGAGGTAACCCGATTTCTCGAGCAGTGCACGACTCATTACTGGCGGGAAGCGCAGCACTTCCGTGCCCTCCGGCCGATTCCGCGTGATGAGCGCCGTTAGGCCGGCGATCACGTCTTCGAAAACACCCGTCCTGCCCTGCACACCGTTCGCCGCTGTCGGCTGCAGGATGGAGGAGGTGATAGCCTCGAGGCGTTCAGTAGATACTTGAGTCGACATCTCAGTCTCTCACGCGAGCAGGCACCTCGAACAGCAACAGCGAGCTTGCCGTACTGGCGAGGATGCGTTCGTTGTTGATCATGATCGCCGAAGACAACACGTCGCGCAGATTCCGAGCGACGCTGAATTCACCGTCGTTGCGATACCCCGAAAGTCCGCACGCTTGAAGCGCGCTCAGTACGATCTGAATCGCCATCTCCGACGAGTTCACCTTCAATAGGTTCATCCCCGCTTGGAAGTCGATTGCCTCGAGGCGCTCGCCATCCTTCGCTGCCTGCTCGTAGCTCGCCACCGCGGACGCGATCGTGCCGCGCAGCGCGCGAAGTGACATCATCGCGCGCGTGAAATGCGACGCGCCGGGAGCGGCCTGGCCGTTACTTCCCTGAGCCGCGCCCTTGCGCACGAAGCGGCGCGCATGTGCGACGGCGCCGGCGGCAATCCCACACCAGACACCACTCCACGTTAGGTGCGCGATCGGCACCATGCTCTGCGGATGAATGCGTTCATACGATTCTGGGATGACCTGCTCGGCGCCAGCGCTACCACGCAGCGTAAAGCCCGTGCTGCAGGTGCCGCGCATGCCCATCGTGTCCCACTCCTTGATCTTCTCGAGATCGTAGTCGCCCTTAACGAACGCCACGAGCACTTGATCCGAGGGCGTGGCATCGGCCGCGCGCCGCGCGGTGAGGAGGATACCATCCGCTTCGGCACCGTACGACATCACGGTGCCATTCTTGACCAGCGACATGCGGGAGCCATCACGCTCCACGGCGCACGCGCTGGCGCGTACCGCGCCACCCATCTGGTTCTCTGTGGTGGACGACGCAAATAGCAGCTGCTCATCACAGAGTCGCCGAAGCAACTGCTGGTGCCACGGACTGCTGCGCGCGTGGCGCAGAAGGATGACAACCTGGATCTGATGCATCGCGAAGATCATCGCCGACGAGCCGCATGCCGCACCAAGCATGTAGCAGATATCCACCACATCTGAGACCGACGCGCCGTCGCCACCCAATTCTACGGGTACCAACATGCTCAAGAGCCGATGTTGCCGGGCCGCCGCGAAGGTCTCGTGCGGGAACCGGGAGTCGCGGTCTACGTCAGCTGCGTGCTCCGCGGCTGCCGCTGCTACGAATCGTGCGCGCGCGGACGGGTGAGCAGCGGGCGTATGCGTCACGGTATCGGGTGCATCCATGGTCTTCATGCGCAACGCCTTGTGTTCAAGGGTTATACGGCGAGTTGTGGGCCATGTTACGGAGTGTCACGCGGACCTGTTGCACAAACGTGGATCGTGTGGATGATCCGAGACGCGGCTAATGCACGACGCAGACCGACATATGGCTCGCTCCCGGCTAGCGAGCGGTTACCGCGATCTCACTATTCTCAATCCAACGATCTTCAATGAAATGATGGCGTTGCGTCATGCGTGAAGCTCGGTGAGAGGCCTCGCGAGCAGGCTCAGGCGCCCCGCCAGTGCAACAGCGACTTGTGGCGTCCGGTCAACAGTTCATGGAGTCCTTGTCCGGGAATACCAAGGAAGGCACGGTGGCGCGCTCAATGCACGAGGCGAGCGTCGTCAGATTCGCCATTGATAACGTGTCGCTGCCCTCTATTTTGACCGCAACCATCCTTCGGTCTGAACGCCGTGCACCAACCGCGATGCCGGTTGGCGCGTTCCACCAATGCATCCAAATGTCTGACGTGAACGCGCAGCCCGTCGACGACAGAATCGCCGGCGTTGTTCGGCGCTTGCTGGCCGAGCACTCTGTCGACAGGGCAATTGGCCCTGACGAGGACTTGCGGCAGGCCGGATTGAGCTCGCTCGACATGGTGAGCCTGGTACTCTCCATCGAGGAAGAGTTCGACCTCATGGTCCCCGAGGTCAGCATCATGCCTTCCAATTTCCGGTCGATCGCGGCGATTGGCCGGCTCGTCGAATCGCTGAGGAAGCCTCGCTGATGCTTTCCGTTCTCGCTGCCTAACGCAGTCCTCGCTCGGGACTCGACCGCACTAATGCCACTTGATCGTCACGCGAAGCGCCTGTTGGAAATGATCGCTGCCGGGAAGGGAGGTGTTATTAGCGAACTCACTCCCGACTCGATCCGACGATCGATGACGCGACTGGCAGAGGCCGTAGATGTCCATCACGTTCCGGTGGGGCGTGTGGAAGATCGCGAGGTGATGAGTCCCGGTGGTCCGATTCCGATCCGGATCTACACACCCTGCGAGGCGGGTACAGATCGGCTTCCGTGTATCGTCTACTTCCATGGCGGCACGGGGGTCTTTTGCGGGATCGAGACACACGATGGGCTGTGCCGGCTGCTCGCGAGCTCCAGCGGATGTAAGGTCATATCGACGGAGTATCGCCTCGCTCCCGAGCATCCCTTTCCGGCTGCAATCGAAGACGGAGCATGTGTCACGCGCTGGGTTGCCAAGCAGGCTGCGGATCTCGAGTTGGATCCCACACGCCTCGCGGTGGCGGGCGATTCAGCCGGCGGAACGATCGCGGCGGTCGTCTGTCAACTCGCCGCGCACGAGGGTGGACCTCGCATTGCGCTGCAGGCGCTGCTTTGTCCGGTCACCGATCTTGCGGAGGAGTCAGAATCGCGTCACCTGTTTTCCGAAGGGTTCTTCATCGAGCGCTCAACGCTCGAATGGGCGAAGTCGATGTATTGTGCTGGGGCAGACCTCAGGGATCCCCGCATTTCGCCGCTCCGAGCGAAATCGCTCGTGGGATTGCCGCCCGCGCACGTGCACACCGCGGAATTCGATCCGATGCGCGACGAGGGCGAAGCGTATGCGAGAGCGTTGGCCGCGGCCGGAGTGCCCGTGCGCTACACGTGCCATACAGGGCTGATTCATCACTTCTATTGTATGGCGGGCGCAATTCCGTATGGCCGCGCTGTGTTGACCTCAGTCGGCGCCGCGATGCGCGAGGCCCTCACTGTCGTTTGAACCGCGCCGATCGGGGTTAGTGCGGGGCGAAGAACTCGATATATGAACCGATGCGGCCATCGCGGATCTCGATCATGTCGACCAGCTCGGTCAGCACGGTCGTCCCGGTGAGACGCGAAAAGATCTTTGCTCGCCAGTGCACGGCGGCTTTTGCACCATCTATCACTAAGGACAGTATTTGCTCATCACTGAGCTTGAAGGTTCTGATCATGATAGCGAGCAGCGGCCGATATTCGTCGGCTCCGACGGCTGTAACGGCGACGGGAGTCGAATGACTTGCGCCCGCGATCTGAAAGCGCGCGTCTCGGGAGAACTTATCGTAGACAGCGGCTACGTCGCCGCTGACTCGCGCGGCGTAGAGGTCGCGTAGCAAGCGTTCGGTCTCCTGGCGATCAATCATCGCGTGATCTCCCAGCCATGCATCCATGATTTCCACTCAGCGACTCCGGTACCGACCAACCAAGCGAAGCATCGTATGATTTCTGCGATTCGGCAATGCCACGCGCTTCGAGCGGACAAAGAGCCCGTTCGTTCGTCGCACGCGGACGGGCGGGGGTCGTGTTGATGCGCTTGGAAGATGCGAACTCGGGTACGCAGATGCCGGGCGGCGACACGCCGAACAAAGCGTGGGCGCGAGCGCTTGCCCTCACCGCACCTATTGCGCAGAACCCAACGACAACCCTGCCGATTCGCGTCAGTGAGATGGCGGAAACGTGGGGCGAGAGGGTGGCGCTCATCGGCGAGGACGAGACGCTGAGCTATCGCGGGCTTGCCGAGCGCTCGAATCGGTATACACGCTGGGCTCTGGAGCACCGCATTTCGCGGGGCGACGTCGTCTGCCTCGTTATGCACAATTGTCCTGAGTATCTCGCGGCGTGGCTTGGTATCACTCGCACCGGTGCGATCGCGGCCCTCATCAACACGAATCTCGTCGGCGAATCGCTGGCGCACGCGATTCGCGTGGCGTCCTCGAAGGGCATTGTCGTGAGCGCGGAGCTCGCGCCGCTGGTCGCGGCGATTCGAAGCTCGATAGATGCTTCGTTACCCTGCTGGGTTCAGGGCGGCTCGATGGATGGCATGGTGAACATCGACGAGTCGCTACGGCGACACACGGCCGCGGCGGTCACTGCTGGCGAATGTGCGCTTCCGTCGACGCGTGATCGAGCGCTGTACATCTACACGTCCGGGACAACAGGACTACCAAAAGCGGCCGTAGTCAGTCATCACCGCGTACTGCAGTGGAGCTACTGGTTTGCCGGTCTGCTCGACACGAGGGAGCATGACAGGATGTACAACTGCCTCCCGATGTATCACAGCGTCGGAGGCGTCGTGGCTCTTGGCTCGACCTTGGTGAGCGGTGGCTCGGTCGTGCTTCGACGAAGGTTCTCGGCGCGAGCCTTCTGGGACGACATCGTGGGCACCGAGTGCACGCTGTTTCAATACATCGGTGAGCTCTGCCGATTCCTGCTCAATTCGCCGCCGCACCCGCGCGAACGCGCGCACCGGATACGGATTGCCTGCGGCAACGGGTTGCGAGGGGACATCTGGGCGTCGTTTCAATCGCGATTCGACATTCCCAGAATCCTGGAGTTCTACGCGGCCACCGAGGCGAACTTCTCGTTATACAATTGCGAAGGACGGCCGGGAGCCATTGGCAGAATTCCGCCCTTTCTGGCGCACCGCTTCCCAATCGCGCTGGTTGCGTTCGACTTCGAGACCGGTGAACCGCTGCGCGACGAGCATGGGCGCTGCCGCGCCTGCCGCGTTGACGAAGTCGGCGAAGCGCTAGGCAAGATCGCAAGCGACGGATCTTCGCCGGAGGCGCAGTTCCATGGCTATACAGATCCGACGGCCTCCGAACGCAAGATCCTGCGTAACGTCCTCGTCCCAGGGGATGCGTGGTTCAGAAGCGGCGATCTGATGCGACGCGATGCAGCAGGATTCTATCACTTTGTCGACCGTGTCGGAGAGACGTTTCGGTGGAAAGGCGAGAACGTTTCGACTGGTGAGATCGCGGACGCCATCGGCGCGTGGCCTGAAGTCAAGGAAGCGGTGGTCTTCGGCGTCGCGGTGCCAGGTTATGATGGTCGGGCCGGCATGGTCGCGCTCGTCGTCGATGCCGACCTCGATGTCAGCGGTTTTCGTGCACACCTAACGGCTCGCTTGGCCGAATACGCACGTCCCGTGTTCGTCCGCATCCTCCGCGAGATCGAGACGACCGGCACGTTCAAACCAAGAAAACTGGACCTCGCGCGGGTCGGCTTCGATCCGAGT
This sequence comes from Gemmatimonadaceae bacterium, assembly GCA_036496605.1. Lineage (NCBI taxonomy): Bacteria > Pseudomonadati > Gemmatimonadota > Gemmatimonadia > Gemmatimonadales > Gemmatimonadaceae > Gemmatimonadaceae bacterium. The sequence continues at coordinate 31,073 of DASXKV010000068.1, forward strand.
ATGACGGCGGATCCATTGTTCGTGAACGACCGCGAAAGCAACAAGTTCATTCGACTCGACGGCGCGGTGTTCGAGCGAATTCGGACTGGCCAGTTCCGCTTGTGAGCCGCCCGTTCGAGCGCGCGCCTAGCGTTTCAATTTCAGAGAACCGATCGATGACGACCGACCAGCCAACCTGCATTGTTCACAAATTCGGCGGCACCAGTGTGGCCGACGCGCATTGCTTCCGACAGGTCGCGAGAATCGTCGAGCAACGACCGGAGCACCGACGGCTGATCGTTGTTTCCGCGATGGCGGGGATAACGGATCAGCTGGTTCGTGCCGTTCATGTCGCGGGAAAGCGGGATCTGGGATACCGAGAGATCATGGCCGCGGTGGGGGCGCGCCATCGGAAAATAATCGCCGAGCTGTTGGCAGCCGACGTTGCGGGCGAACTCTGCGAGACGCTCACGCGCGACCTGGCAATTATCGAAGAAGTGCTTCACGTGACAACCGTCCTGCACGGCTATTCGCGCAACGGCCTCGAGCTCGTGTCGGGGTATGGCGAAGTCTGGTCCGCGCAGATTCTCGCGGCGCTGCTTCGGCAGGAGCACAGTGACGTCGATTGGTTGGATGCGAGAGATGTCCTCACGGTGAGTCGCACCGATAGCGGCGCGGACGTCATGTGGCCCGAGTCGCGCGCGCGGACCGACGCGTGGGTCGCGACGCGTGGCAGTCTTCCGAAAACACTCGTCATTACGGGATTTGTCGCCTCGACGGAGGAAGGGCTGGCGGCGACACTCGGTCGCAATGGGAGCGACTTCAGCGCTTCGATCTTCGGCACGCTCTTCGACGCACAGGAAATTCACATCTGGACTGACGTCGATGGCGTGATGAGCGCCAATCCACGCCTCGTCGCGGAGGCGGTGACGCTTGACACGCTGACCTACGAGGAGGCCATCGAGCTCGCCTACTTCGGAGCAAAGGTGATTCACCCGAGCACGATTGCTACGGCAGTTGAGCGGAATCTTCCGATCTTCATTCGGAACACCTTCAATCCGCAGCATCCGGGGACGCGCATTCAGGCGTCCTCCGGGTCCACGCATCAAGTGAAGGGACTCGCGACCATCGAGTCCGTCGCGCTCGTCAACGTCGAAGGCATCGGTATGATCGGAGTGCGCGGCATCGCGCAACGACTCTTCGGCGCGCTCCGCGATGAGAATGTTTCCATTCTCATGATCTCGCAGGGAAGTTCTGGTAATTCGATCTGCTTTGGCGTCACTGATGCGCAAGCGGAACAGGCGCGGAACGTCGTCGAGCGTGCATTTTTCGCGGAGCGAATGCACGGGCAGATTCGCCGCATCGACGTCACGACGGGCTGTAGCGTGCTCGCCGTCGTGGGGGAGGGAATGGCCGGCAAGCCTGGCGTCGCGGCGAAGTTTTTCAGCGCGCTCGGGAAGGCGGGAATCAGTCTGCGCGCCATCGCGCAGGGCTCCTCCGAGCGGAACATCTCCGTCGCTGTCGCCGCCGCCGACACACAACGCGCCTTGAGGGCAGCGCACGCTGGTTTTTACCTCTCTAAACAGACCATCTCGATTGGTCTGGTCGGGGCTGGTAACATCGGCAGCACGTTGCTCCGCCAACTGTCACAGCGGCTGCGTGGCCTCAAGCAGGATTTCGACATCGACTTGCGTGTCCGCGCGATCGCAAGCTCGGAGAAGATGCTGCTGTCGGACCAGGCCATTGACCTCGACCAGTGGCGCGCTGAGTTGAGCGCGCGGGGTGAGAAAACCGATCTGACGCGTTTGGCCGCGCACGTGTATGACGACCAACTGCCGCACGCTGCGATTATCGACTGCACCGCAAGCCAGTCCGTGGCGGAGCTCTACGGCACCTGGCTCGAGCGCGGCATTCACGTCATCACGCCTAACAAGCGCGCCAATACCAGCGCGTTGAGCTACTATCGCCGGTTGCGTGAGGCAAATCGGACCGTTGGCGCCCACTATCTCTATGAGACGACGGTCGGCGCGGCACTGCCAATCATCCAAACACTGCGCGACCTCGTTCAGACTGGCGACGAAATCGTCGAGATCGAGGGCATTCTCTCCGGGACCCTCTCGTACTTATTCAACAGCTTCGACGGCAAGCGCTCGTTCTCGTCTTTGGTCAAGGCGGCGCGCGAGCTTGGCTATACCGAGCCAGATCCCCGCGACGATCTCTCCGGCGCTGACGTCGCGCGAAAGATCATCATTCTTGCCCGCGAAATCGGAATGACAGTCGAACTTGCAGACGTTGATTTGAAGGGCCTCGTCCCCGAGGAGCTCACGCAGGGTCCCGTCTCGGAATTCTTGTCGGCACTGCCGAAATATGACGAGCACATGGAACAACTTCGGCGCGAAGCGGAGGCCAAGGGTGAAGTGTTACGCTACGTCGGCCGCGTCGGGCGAGACGGGAAGGCAAGCGTCGCTCTCGCGACCTACGCCGCCACGCATCCTTTTGGCCGAATTCAACTCACCGACAACATCGTTCTCTTCCGAACGAGTCGTTACAACGAAAACCCGCTCGTCGTGCAAGGGCCGGGAGCTGGGCCTGAGGTCACTGCAGCAGGAGTGTTCTCGGATCTTCTTCGTCTCGCGTCCTATCTCGGCGCGTCGCTCTGATCGGACGTGATTGCCTGCGCGCGGCCAGTCGACAGCGTGTCACGTAGTGTGCCGTCCGTTCAACGCCCCGGAGCGATCGGCAACGGGATTGAGCGGGACTGCAGCCGTGGGGAATTCGAAGACGCTGCCCTCGCCGATGACCGCGTTCGGCCGGCGACATGCGTCGCGACGCGCAAGGCATTGGCCGCGATTGTCAATCCAGTGTTGACGGCGCCGGGGGTCGTTAGGGCGCTCGCGTCCACGATGTAGAGGCCGTCCACGTCGTGAGCCTGGCACGTTGGATCAACAACAGAAGTCGCAGGATCGATTCCCATTCTCGCTGTGCCGACACCGTGCCAGCGTGTATCGTACGCTCCGGGCGCGAACACCGGGTAGCCCGCGGCGCGAAGGAGGCGCTTCGCATGGCGCCGAATGTGCGCGAAGGTCTTGACGTTCTGCTTCGGAGGGTTCATTAGCGTCGCGCCACTGTCGGACAGATGAAAACCGGTGTCCGGAGCGGGGACTCCCTCTGTCATGATAAACATCTGAAGGCTATTGCGCAGCAACGCCGCTGCGAATGGGCGATAGCGGCGCGACATGCCTAACGGCTCGATGTAGCCAGCCGCCTGTATGACGCCGGTCGGATACGGCCAATCCGGTGCCGACTCATAGAATGAGTGAATTGCAAACGTCTTCTGATGAAAGGGACGTCGTTGCACGCCTCGCTGCAGAGCAAAGATCCACCCTTGCGTGTGAGCGGTAAAGTTGCGCCCGAGGGTGCCGGACCCGTTTGCTAATCCGTTCGGATGATGGTCATCGCGAGATCGCCAGAGCAGGACCGGTGTCCCCATCACGCCGCACGCGATCGCGACGATTGGCGCATGAATCGTGAACTCCTCACCGCCGCGCTTCACGCGAACTCCGACTGCGCGCGTGCCGTTGCGCGACGTCAGAATCCGCTGACAGCTCGTGGCGTGTAGGACATTCACCAGCCCTGTGCCGATCGCGGGCCGCAGCGCGCCAATCTCGGCGTCTACCTTCGCGTCGCGCGGGCAGAAGTATGCATCGCAGTGCTGGCAGAGAACGCACGCTCCGCCTCGTACTGGATCGTAGTCGAGCGCTCGCGGTATGTGAGAGACCTGCACACCGGCTCGCGATCTCAGACGCTCGACCAGCTCGCACACAGAACCCTGGTGAGGAATTGGGTCGTGTGGCCACGGCGTTGATCGCGGAGGTTCGGTTGGGTCATTCTCACTCGAACCGTGCACTTTGTAGAGACGCTCGGCAGTGGCGTAGTACGGCTCGAGATCGCCATAGCTTATTGGCCAACCGGGCGAAATCCCAGCCTCCATCACCGTCGGCCGGAAGTCGATCTCTCGCAGCCGATACATGGATGCGCCGTAGAACTTGGTCAAACCACCGATATAGGGTTTATCGCCGAACTTGTAGACATGGACCGGTGAGAGGTCCTTCGCCGTGTGCCGAATCGGCTCACCTTCATCGACCACTACAACGGTGAAGTCATGTCGGGAGAGCTCGTACGCGAATGAACTTCCGCCGAGACCTGTACCAACAACGACGGCATCGCAGCTCAGATCTTTATTAGTGGACACAGATTCAAAGAAATCGATTCAGCGGGCACGCCTGTCATCCGCCACCGTGATCTTTTCGCGGAGGCAACTCCGGCATAACAAGTTTCTTGCCGTGCCGAATTACCATCGTGTCTCGTGGCGCCGCACTCGGATAGCACCGATTCTGGTCGCGCTGCCCGCAGCGATTATGTCTTGCCGTCACTCCGATTCGTGGCGTGGACGCCACAGTCTGCGGCAAGTCGGTATGCTCCAAACGGGCCCTGCGTGCGCTAACCCGCACCGCCACATCGAATAAGCAGGTCCGAGCAGCCCCGCTTCGAAGAGTGAAGGCGTTGGCCGCCGACCTGCATTCAGGCGCAGCGAACTTTGGCATCGCAGCCCCTCTACAAACTCTTCCATCAATGCTCAAATGATCATCACCCGGAGTGCCGCGCGATGACCATCCGGGTTAGTCGTTTTACCGGTAACGGTGCCGATTGGGATCGCTTCGTTCGAAGTCAGCCGCACTGGACGCAGTTTCACTTGTACGGCTGGCGCTCTGTGCTCGAGCGCGTCTTCGATCACGAGTGCATCTATCTCGAAGCCCGTGACTCGACCGAGGCGCTGGTGGGCGTGCTGCCACTCGTTCGGGTGCGGAGCGTCGTGTTCGGGCATTACTTGGTCTCAATGCCCTTCGTGAACTATGGTGGCCCTCTCGGGAGCGAAGCGGCGGTTCGCGCGCTCTGCGATGAGAGCGCACAGCTTGCCGAGCGAGACGGCGTACGGCTCCTCGAGCTTCGGAGCCGAGTTCCGCTCTCGACGGATCTCGCAGCATCGCATCGCAAAATCACGGTGCTTCTCGATCTGCCGTCGTCGGAGGAAGCTCTCTGGAGCAGCTTCGACGCGAACGTCCGAAGACGGGTCCGCCGGGCGCAGAAGGAGGGCATCGAGGTGCGTGTTGGACTCGACCAGCTCGAAGCTTTCTACAAGGTGTTCGCGGTGCACATGAGAGATCTCGGCACGCCCACCCAATCGCTTGAGTTCTTTCGAGCCATCGCGGAGCAGTTTCCGAACGACGTGCGCTTCGCCTGTGCGTATCTCGGTGACCTACCAATTGCTTGCATATGCGGCTTCCGCTGGGGAACCGAGTTCGAAGTCACCTGGGCATCCGCGCTTCGATCGCACAAGCATCTCGCGGCGAACATGCTGGTGTACTGGTCCCTCATGCAGCAAGCGATCTCGGAGAATGCCCGCACCTTCAACTTTGGTCGGTCCACCCCAGGGAGCGGCCAGCATCGTTTCAAACTGCAGTGGGGAGCGGCGCGGGATGAAACGCTCTGGTGGTATCAGCGATCGGACACGCGCGACCTGAGTACGCCCTCGCCAGATCAGAGTCGTTATGCGCTGGCGACTCGAATCTGGCGTCGGCTGCCGGTGGCGATCACCAATCGCCTCGGCCCTTCGATCGTGCAGTATATCCCGTGATTCGTCGTTGGCAGCCACGCGAAGGATCCAGCCGGTGATCTCACCGCTCGCGACCTCGGCCACGCCAGAGAAGCAGTTCGGCGTATCGAGCCGCGCCAATGTTCTCCATCTCATTGCGCCCGGCGAAGTCGGCGGAGCCGAATCCGTCGTGCGGTTGCTGGCGAGCCGCCAACGATCGTTAGGTGCCCGGGTGGGCGTTGCCGCGATCGTACAGTCGGAGAGCGGAGCGGCGGATTTGCTCAAGGCGTTGGAGGATGCCGGGGTCGAAACGCATCGAGTACGCGTGGGGGGACGGGATTACCGGCGCGAACGGAAGGCGATCGCGGCGCTGTGTAACGAGACTGCACCCGACATCGTGCACTCACACGGCTATCGCGCGGATGTTGTCGACAGCATGCATGTGCGCCGTGACGTGCCGATCGTGACGACGGTTCATGGCTTCACCGGCGGCGACCAGCGGAATCGTCTCTACCAGTGGCTCCAGTGTCTGTCGTATCGACGATTCGATGCCGTGGTTGCGGTTTCGGAACCATTGCGCGGCCAGCTCGCTCGGCGAATCGGTTCGAGCCACCTGCATCTTCTACCGAACGCCTACTCACCCGACGAGGCAATCCTATCGCGCGCTTCAGCGCGTGCCGCGCTCGGCGTACCTAACGATGACTTCCTCGTTGGATGGGTCGGACGTCTGTCACGAGAGAAAGGGCCCGACGTGCTGCTCGATGCGCTCGCGCATGCCGAGATGCCCACGGGAATGCGCGCGATATTCCTGGGTGACGGCCCCCTCTCGACGACGCTTCGCGAACGTGCAGCTCACCTGGGTCTCGGACAACGCATCTCGTGGACGGGCAGCGTTCCGAATGCCGGCCGGCTGCTGTCGGCGTTTGACGTCTTCGTGCTCAGCAGTCGAACGGAAGGGACACCGATGGTTATTCTCGAGGCCATGGCTGCCGAAGTCCCGATCATCGCCACGCGCGTCGGTGGAGTCCCGGACGTTCTCGCGGCCGGTACCGCGCTTCTGGTATCACCGGACTCGCCATCGGAACTCGGGAAGGCAATTCGCGCGGTGCTCACGGATCGCGGTGCCGCGATGAGTCGAGCTCGCGCAGCGCGGCGGCGTCTGGACGCGGAGTATCGCGCAGACGTGTGGGCCGACCGATATGAAAACATCTATCAACATGCACGCGCCCGCGCGGCGCAACGGCTATCATGACGATTCTCGCCCTGGCGTTCGTGCTCGCGGCACCTGCTCTCTTCCTCTACGCGTATGTGGTCTATCCCGCGCTGCTGTGGCTCGCGGGTTTGACCGTTAGGCTCGACCGTGAGATTGCCGAGATGGAGTGGCCGACCGTTACCGTCACGCTCCCCGTGTACAACGAGGAACGGAACATTCGCAACAAGCTCGAGGAGTTGCTGCAACTCGATTATCCAGCTGAGAGGCTCCAGATTCTGGTCATCTCTGACGCGTCGACCGACGACACCGACCGGATTGTCGGTGAATATGCGGCGCGCGACGTTGAGCTGCTGCGACTTGCAACCCGTCGTGGCAAGACCGCGGCGGAGAATGCGGCGGGACGAGCCGCTCGCGGAACGATCATTGTCAACAACGACGCGACCGTTCGCATACCGGCTCACGCCCTCAAGGAACTCGTTAGGGTCTTTGTCGATCCGACGATCGGAGTGGCGTCTGGTCGTGACGTTAGCGTCGGCGTCGGAACGAGCGAGTCGAATCGCGGTGAATCGCAATACGTCGGATATGAGATGTGGTTGCGTTCGCTCGAAACACGCCTGGGCTCCATTGTCGGCGCTAGCGGCTGCTTTTATGGCATACGTTCCGCGATCTACAACTCGAGCTTTCCCGAGGAGCTGAGCAGAGACTTCGCTTCGGCGCTGATGGCGCGCGCGCACGGTCTACGCGCGGTGTCGGTCGCCGATGCCGTGTGTTACGTCCCTCGCGCTGCGGCCTTGGGCACAGAATTCCGTCGCAAGGTGCGGACGATGGCACGTGGGTTAGAGACGCTCTGGCAATGGCGAAGTATGCTGAATCCGTTCCAGCATGGCGTGTTCGCGTTCATGCTACTGAGTCACAAGCTATGCCGATGGCTCACGTATCTACTCGTGCCGTTCGCCTTCATCGGTCTTGCGATGCTTTCCCTGAGCTCCGCGCCCGGCGCAATTCTCTTGGGTGTCGCGATCCTCGGGGTCGTCATTGCAGCTATCGTCTGGCGTCGGGCCCAACGAGCCGTGCGAGTGAATCGCGTCGAGGCGTTCTTCGCCTTTTCACTTGCCTCCGTGTGCGCGGGCTTCCTTGCATGGGTAAAGGTGCTTCGGCGACAGCAAAGCGCCATCTGGGAGCCGACGCGGCGACCAGCATGAACTAAGTTGCACAAGCGCTCGCCTAACGATGAGTCGTTGCGTCTGACTGTCGCGCGCTCGCCACAAACGCAGCCCCGCACGTAGGATTTCGCCTCACCCCCTGGGGCGGGGCGACGTAACCGCCTGATTGCAAAGGTTTTCCCAGGTGGACGCCGAGTGTGCCGCCATTGGCGGCGAGGCGTCGCAATTGCATGCGGGTGCGCTGGAAATCCCGGTGCGTGTGAGATTCACTCCGAAAAGCTCACCTGCCGTCGCGCTGATTGGACCGTGAGGGATAGCAAGAACCAGCTGCTCAGGGGACGCTCGGAATGAGTGGGTTCGCGGGAATCGCTCGGAGTTCGGCGCGACCGATCGCGCTAGAGACGCTGCGGGGGATGGCGAACGCCATTTGCCATCGAGGGCCCGACGATTCGGACACGTATCTCGGAAGACGTGTTGGGATAGCGCACGTAGGGCTACGCACCATTCGTATCGAGAGCGCCGGACAAATACTGTCTACCGCAGATCGAAGCATTGTTGTCGCTAGCACCGGCGACATCCACAACTATCGCGAACTCCGCCGAGAGCTAGAAGGCGCCGGCTATCGCTTCCGCACAGCGAGTAGCTCCGAGTTGGTCATTCACGCCTACCGACGTTGGGGTGAGGCGATGATGGAGCGACTGAACGGACAAATGGCGCTTGTCCTTCACGATCAGCACAACGACGTGCTGCTCCTGGCGCGCGACCGGTTTGGCGTCCGTCCGCTGTTTATCTCGATCGTCAATGGCGATCTCTATTTCGGCTCGGAAGTAAAGGCGCTCTTCGCATCGGGCGAGGTAGCAGCGAGACCTGATTTGCGGGGATTGGATGAGGTCTTCAGTCTCTGGGCGACTCGCGCTCCCCGAACGGTATTTCGCGATGTGCGCCAGATCGAGCCGGGTTGCTGCTGTACTTGGTCCGATGGTCGGTTACGTGAGAGACGCTACTACGATCCCCGTTATCGCGAGAGCACCATCGAGCCGTCCGGGGCGATTGAGACGCTCGACGAGTTGATGAGAAGCTCTGTTTCTCAGTGTATGAGAACCGACGCGTCGGTGGGTGGATACCTCAGCGGAGGTCTCGATTCGTCGATCACGTGTGCACTGGCTGCCCGCGAGACACCCGGAACGTTTCGTACGTTCTCCGTCTCTTTCGATGACGCGCGGTTTGACGAAAGCGAGCAGCAACAAGAGGTCGCATCACGCCTCTCGACGGAGCACCTCGACATTCGCGTGAGGCCGAACGACGTCGCTGAGGTTTTCCCCGATGTCGTATGGCACGCTGAAACGCCACTCGTACAGACGGCACCCGCTCCCATGTTCCTGCTCGCCCGCGCAGCGCGGGACGCAGGCGTTAAAGTCGTACTGACCGGCGAGGGTGCCGACGAGCTCTTTCTCGGCTACGACGTGTTCAAAGAGACGATGGTTCGGCTGTTCTGTTTGCGACAGCCGCATTCTCGCATTCGCCCAAGGCTGTTCGACAGGCTGTACTCGTATCTGGAGGGAACCGCACAAGCTGGCGAATTCTGGCGACGATTCTTCCTCAACGCTGGCTCGCTGGATGACGCTCTGTTCTCGCATGCTCCGCGGTTTCTCATCGCGGCACGGATCAAAGACTTTTATTCAGCGGAGAGCCGTCTCCTGCTTGCGGGCAGTGATCCGCTGGCTGAGTTGCGGCAGTCGCTGCCGGATTCGTTTGGAAACTGGTCGCCCGAGAATCGCGCCGCTTATCTCGAGCTCACCACAGTACTCCCGTCAATTCTCCTGAGCTCGGTGGGCGACCGAATGTCTATGGCGCATGGTGTCGAACGGCGGTTGCCGTTTCTCGATCATCGCGTATTCGAATTTGCGGCTGCGCTCCCGTCGTCCAGCAAGCTTCGCGGACTTCGCGACAAGGAGATTCTGCGGCGGTGGGCCTCACAGTTCCTCGGTAAGGAGACGGCGAGCCGACCGAAACAACCATATCGCTCGCCGGATGCCGTCTCGTTCTTTCAGGGCGACACGGCAGAGTATGTGCGCGAGCTGCTCAGTCCCGGGGCAATCCGCCGCACGGGCATCTTCGACGCGAACGCGGTCGCTGGGCTGTGGCGGCGCTGTCTATCAGGCCGCGTGATCAGAACGGCAGAGAACCAGGCGCTTGTCGCCATTCTCTCGACACAGCTGTGGCATCGGTCGTTCATCGAACAATCAATCGCCGGAAGGCAGCCGCGGGACGCAAGTTCGACTCGAAGTCTCGCCTTCATTTCCTGACCCAACTCACGACTGTCTCGACTGCCATGTCCCAGCACGAAATCATCGCACGCGTGCGCGAGTACGTCGTAGAGAATTTCCTCTACACCCGCCAGGACTACGAATTCCTCGACACCGATTCGCTCCTCGAACACGGAATTTTCGATTCGCTCGGCGTATTGGAGTTGGTGATGTTTGTTCAAACCGAGTTCCGAGTGTTGGTGAATGACGACGAGATCACAGAGGCGAATCTCGGATCGCTGACGTCGATCGGGCGCTTTGTCCAACGAAAACGGTTCGAGCACTTGGCTGCCTAGCGTTGCGAGCCGCCTCGACAAGATGCCGCCGGGACTGGAAGGGCAGTCCCTCTCGAACATCTGTTTGCCTCGCGATTCATGATCGCAGGAGCACGTTAGTATCGTCTCATAATTCCGACGAATTGTGGCACCGGTGCGGCAGATTTCCGAGAGCGCCAGAAGAGGCGCCGAGAGGCATCTACAGGCGGACCAATGACTTCGCGCAATTGTCCGCCTATGCACAGCTCCTGCTGATACGCACGTGCGCGGTCGATGCGGACTTTGCGCTCTGAACCCGCGTTCCAGCTCCGTTGCACTCGCATAGCCACATAAATGTCCGCACCGAATCGCCGATCTCGGCCACCACTGGTACTCATCGCCAACGATCAAGAGTGGTCGGCTCGATCAATCGAGAGCGTGTTGGGTCCGCGCGGCTACGCAGCGCTACGGGTAGCGACCTCGCAACGAACGCTGGAGCTCGCGCGGATCGCACAGCCAGATGCGATCATCCTGGACATGGCACTGCCCGATGTTGGCGGACGAGTGGTGTGTGAGCAACTCCGACAAGATCCACACATTGCTGTCAATGTGCCGATCATTCTCACGACGTCCGCAGTAGCGAGTCGGAGTGAGCGGCTCGATGCCTACGCCGCTGGTGCGTGGGAGCTTTGTGCGGAGCCATTCGACGTCGAGGTGCTCCTGCTCAAGCTCGACGCCTTCGTCCAGGCGAAGCTTGCGGCAGATCGCATTCGCGAGGAGACACTGGTCGACGAAGAAACGGGTCTCTACAATGCGCGAGGTCTCGCGCGCCGAGCTCGCGAGATCGGCGGCGAAGCGATTCGACGCAGTGACGCGCTGGCGTGCGTGGCGTTCAGTGCGGTCGGAGAGGGCGATTCGACCGAAGCACTCGACGCTGATCGAGAGATTGCCGAAACGGTCAGCCGCATTTGCCAGTGCAGTGCCCGTCTTTCGGACGCCGTGGGCCGCATCGGGCCGAACGAGTATGCGATCGTCGCGCCGGGAGCGACCGAGGATGGCGCCGAGCGCATCATCGCTCGGCTGCGCGATTCTCTGGAGTCTGTTCCGGTTCGGATTCACGAACACGAACGTCGGTTTCGGCTCGCGGCGTCCGTGGCGGCGGTGACCAATCTTGCCGAGTCAGCAGTCGACGCGATGGAGCTGCTGTATCGCGCGACGACGTCCCTGCGCCAGGTGAGAGCTGACACTCAAACGACGAGCAGCGAAACGGCCGTTAGGCACTGAGGCTTTTCGAGACTTCAGTAATCGCCGTCGGCGCGCCGCTCGATCCGACGTGCTCGTCCCGGCAGATCGTGCCGCCGCGCCCGAATCATTCGGGCATGATGACGTGCGCAACCCGGCGCGTCGTGCTCCCATGCAAATCTTAGTGTGCTCGAATCGTGACGCGTTTCCGCGAAAAAGTGAGCGGGAGCAAATCCGAGTCCATCGACACGTCTTGAAGAGACAGCAACTTGACTTTGGATCGCCGTGGGATGTGTTGCACGCAAGCAACAGAACTTGGGGAGTAGAGCCCTCGATTTAGTCAAGGGGCCGAAAAAGATTGATACGCGCGCGCAACATGTGATGTTGCAGCCCATCGTTTTCGTGCTTGACAGGTCGTCCCAATAGCCTTAGAAAGTGGGTGCTTGTGATCTGTCTCACGTCGGCGCCGCTCTTCCCCAGCGCAGTAAGGCTGTCCCTCGAGATCGCCAACGAAATGCATACGGCTCCATCGATGAGCGGTGGAGACCGGACCACGCTGTTCGACACAGTACCGGATTCGGACCGAAGGAGGGCTGAATGGCTACTGCATCTTTCTCTCACGTTGGCTCTGGGGATGATTTTTCAAAACCAAACGCACCGAGCGTTGAACAGTTCGAGATCTCTCCGGAGCAGAGAGAATCGATACAGGTTCTAGTCATCGACGATGACCGCACGCTCCGCGAGGGTTGCGCGAGCATGCTGCAGATGAGCCGGTACAACGCGAGCTTTGTCGGGCGCGGCGATGAAGCGCTCGAGCTGCTCAAGCGGCGGCGCTTCGACATCGTGCTGTGCGATCTGTACATGAGCGGCGTCCCTGGCATGACCCTCCTGCGCACGGCGCTGGCGACGGACAAGGATACGCTCGTGATCATGATGACGGGTAATCCGAGCGTGGCTTCGAGCATCGAGGCGCTCCGTGCCGGCGCCTGGGACTACCTGCCGAAGCCATTCTCGGCGACACATCTCGACGTCTTGCTCGGCAGAGCCGCGCACGCGGTCATCGTCGCACGCGAGACGCGCGAAATGCAGCGGTCGATGATCGCAGACGTGAGCAACAGCGAGAAAGTGCTGCTGCTCGGCGCTGCTCCTTCATTCACACGCGCGGTCGAGTTGGCGCGTCGCGTCGCTCAGACCGACGCGTCGGTGATGATCACGGGCGAGAGTGGTACTGGTAAGGAGGTTATCGCTCAGTTCATCCACCGCCACAGTCGTCGCGCCAGTCGCAAGCTCGTTCCGGTGAACTGCGCGGCGTTACCCGAGCCGCTGCTCGAGTCGGAAATGTTCGGCCATCGCAAGGGCGCGTTCACTGGCGCCGATCGCGACAAACCCGGTCTCCTCGAGACGGCAAACGGGGGGACCCTGTTTCTGGATGAGCTGACGGAGATGTCTCACCCGATCCAGGCCAAACTTCTGCGCGTCTTGCAGGACGGTGTTCTTCGCCGTGTCGGTAGCGAACAGCAGGATGCCGTGGTCGACGTGCGCTTCGTCTCCGCGACCAACAAGAATCCCGAGGACGCAGTCCGTAAGGGCATTCTTCGCGAGGATCTGTTCTATCGGCTTCGCGTGGTGCCGATTCGCCTGCCAGCACTCCGCGAGCGAACGGAGGACATCCCGATCCTCGCGAAGCATTTTATGGCGCACTATTGGAGTCGCCACCGCCGCCGCAACGAGGCAATGCCCGTTTTGCGTCCGGAGACGATGGACTTCCTTCGTACGCTGACGTGGCGCGGCAACGTCCGCGAGCTGCAGAATGTCATCGAGCACGTCGCGGTGCTGGCCGAACCGGGCCAACAGCTCACACCTGGCGATATCACGCTATACGACGACGTCTCACCGGCGGCCGCAGAGACTGGCATGCCTTCGGGCATGCTCGAGGGAGCATTTCATTCGGCGAAGGACCGTCTGGTCACCTATTTCGAGAAGGAGTATCTCTCGCGACTCGTTTCGCGAGCGGGTGGGAACATGTCGAAGGCCGCCCGGCTCGCGAGCATCGATCGGACGACGTTGTACCGGCTCATGGAAAAGCACAGTGTCCACCGAGAAGATGCGGGGGACGCCCCCTGCTGAGCAAGCGAAGCGGATAGCTCGACCAGTGCTTCGCGTGCTGGCCGACGGGGCCAGCGATACGTCTGAGTTGCTGCGCTCGGCGGCGGAGCGAGTTGCGAGCGCCATGGCCGATGTCGACGCCGAGGTGAGGCGTCACATCGGGTTACTCTCGAGCGCGGTCACGCAGGCAAGTGCAGGTGAGGTTCCGAATCTTGGAATCCTGCCATCGTACGCGCCTGCGCGGCGACTGCTCGATGCGCTGCGCATCGAATATCTGAGCGCCGCGTCCGAGACCCCGCACCTATCGGCGGCGGCATTGCTGTCCGTGTTGCGCGGCATCGAGACCGTGCGATGCGCTCTCGATGCCGACGCGGCGCAGCGGCTCGCGAGCCGCGTCGTGAGCTCCGACGCGCTCGAGACGATCGTCGCTGTCGCGCACGACATGCGCTCGCCCCTCACGTCGGTCTTGTTTCTCGTCGATGCGCTGCGAAAGGGACACAGCGGGCCGATAACGGCGCACCAGGAGCGGCAGCTGCTGCTCGTCTACGGCGCTGCGTTCGCGCTCAGCTCATGCGCGTCCGATTTATTGGACCTGGCGCGCGGTGGCGATCTCTTGATGGAGAGTGTGCCGGTCCCGTTCTCCATCAGCGAGTGCATTCACGTCGTTCGGGATATCGTCCAGCCGATCGCCGAAGAGAAAAAGCTCGAGGTGCGATTGGTAGCGCCGCAGAAGGGCGATCGTCGGCTGGGGCAGCCGGCGGCCATCACGCGCGTTCTGCTGAACCTAACGACGAACGCCCTCAAGTTCACCCATTACGGTAACGTCACCGTCGCGGTCACCAGCATCTCGAGAACGGGCGTAGAGTTCTCCGTTCGCGACACCGGTTGCGGCATCCCGCGTGAGGTACTCGACACGCTTTTTGACGCATTCCGGCATCAGTCGCAGTACGGCAAGACGGTGTTCTCCAGTGCCGGGCTTGGCCTATCGATCTGCCAGAAGCTCGTCTCGGCGATGGGTGCCACGCTCGGCGTCGAAAGCACCGACGGCGAGGGGACGTGCTTCTCCTTCCGGCTGAACCTTCCCCTCGCGCCCCGCATCTGAGCGCTTCGCGGCACTCTACTTCTTTCGTCCGTCCTTGTTGGTCTTGGGGAATTTCTCCTTCAGCCGCGACTCGAATTCCCGCTCACCGTATCCGATGTAGATCTGCCGCGGCCGCGCGATCTTCTGCTCCTTGTCGTTGAGCAGTTCCTCCCATTGCGCGAGCCATCCGGCCGTGCGCGCTACAGCGAAGAGCACGGTGAAGAAATCGGTGGGGAACGCCATCGACCGGTAAATCAGCCCGGTGTAGAAATCGACGTTGGGGTATAGCTTGCGCGACACGAAATAATCGTCGTGCAGCGCGACCTCCTCGAGCTTGAGTGCGATCTCCAGATCCTTATCCATGCCGATCTGCGCGAAGACCTGATCGGCGAGGCGCTTCACGATCTTGGCGCGCGGATCGTAGCTCTTGTACACGCGGTGGCCGAAGCCCATCAGCCGGCTGCCCTTGCCGCCCTTCACGCTGTCGATGAACGTCGGCACGTTCTTTGGATGGCCGATCTCCTCGATCATACGGAGGACGGCCTCGTTCGCGCCGCCGTGCAGCGGTCCGTAGAGCGCCGCGATGCCCGCAGCGATTGCGGAGAATGGATCGACTTCCGAAGAACCGACCGCACGAACAGCATTGGTCGAACAATTCTGCTCGTGATCGGCATGTAGAATGAAAAGCACCTCGAGCGCCTTTACGAAGATCGGATTCGCCTCGTATTGCGGCTCCGACATCCGCGCGACCATACTGAGGAAGTTCTCAACATAGCCGAGGTCGTTGTCAGGGTAAATGAACGGCAATCCCTTACCATGTCTGTAAATAAAGGCGGCAAGTGTCGGCAGCTTCGCGAGTAGTCTAATGATCGAGATGTACCGCTGATCAGGATCCTTGATGTTCTTCGCTTCGGGGTAGAACGACGATAGCGCAGCGACGCTCGAGCAGAGCATCGACATCGGGTGCGCGTCGTAGCGGAATCCCTCGAGAAAGCGTTTGATGTTCTCGTGCACGTAGGTGTGATACGTGATGTCGTGCACCCATCGGTCGTACTCGTTCTGTGATGGCAGCTCGCCATTGCGCAGCAGCCATGCGACCTCGAGAAACGTTGCGCTCTCCGCCAGCTGCTCGATCGGATAGCCGCGATATCGAAGAATTCCTTTGTCGCCATCGATGAACGTGATCGCGCTCTTGCATGACGCCGTGTTCATGAAGGCAGGATCGTACGTCATCATTCCGAACTCTTCAGGGGCGGTCTTGATCGGTCGCAGGTCCATCGCGCGGATCGCCGTGTCGCCCTCGACGCCACCCTCGAGTATCTGCACCGGATAGCTCTTGCCCGTCCGGGAGTCTTTGATGTCGAGCGAACCCGTTGCGCGCAGCTCCGTACTTGGTGCCGTCGGCGCCGGCGCCGTAATCGTATCGGTCATGCCCAGTCTCTCCGCTGTGTATTCCGGCGGCCGGATGCATCCCGAGCCGCGCACTCGCAATCTATTCGCGCACTGCGGCCAGTGGCATCGGGCGAAAATGTCGCCGCTGACCGGTCACGCAGTGAGCCCTTACCGGACACTCCCCACAACGCGCGACCCGCGCCGTACAGACGAGCGCGCCCAGTTCCATGAGCGCCTGGTTGTGCGTCCAGCAGGCGGGCCCGGTGCGCGGGAGCAGCCTGCCCGCGATCTCCCAGATGACCCGTTTCCCAGCGGCCGTCTTGAAATCCGCTTCTGGCGCGAAAGCGCGACGGATGACGCGCGCGACATTTGTGTCGACGAGCGCGGCGCGGCGCTGGTAGGCAAAGGACGCCACGGCACCGGCGGTGTACTCGCCGATCCCGGGGAACTCGCGCAGCAGCCGGGGGTCGTCAGGCAATGACTCGTTATGCACGCTTCCGGGTCGCGTCACCTCCCGCGCGAGACGGTGGAGATTGCGAGCCCGAGCGTAGTAGCCCAGCCCTTCCCACGCCTCGCGCACTTGGCGCGGCCGCGCCCGCGCGAGGCGGGTGAGCGTCGGAAAGAGCTCGAGAAAACGCGCGTAATATCCAAGGACTCGTGAGACCTGCGTCTGCTGCAGCATCAGCTCCGAGACCAGGACCCGATAGGGATCTCGCGTCCTGCGCCAAGGCAGATCGCGGCCGTTTCGTCGATACCACGCGCGAAGCCGGCGACTGAACTCGCGGTCGCGCCGGCGCTCTTCCGCGCCCGTCATATCGCTGGCTGGTCACCCGCGCGGTACATGATTACGCGCGCGCGCTCCAGCGTGATCAATCCACCGCCGATCATCTGGTCGAGCTCGGGGAGGATCGCCTGAATGCGCTCTTCTGTCTCGATGCATTCGACGACAATGGGGAGATCGAGCGAGAGCTCGAGAAAGCGATCCGTTCGAATGTGGCTGCTCGCCCCGAAACCCATGATGGCGCGATACACCGTAGCACCGGCGTAATGCTTCTTTCGCAACAACTGAACGATCTCGCTGTAGAGCGGATGACCGTTGTATTTGTCACGTTCACCGATATGGATGCGCATCAGGACACGTTCACCGGTAAAACCGTGCATCACGTCACCCGATCAGCCATGAGTTCGCGTGGCGACCAGCGCACGCGCTGTCGTGATCCCCAGCCAGGTCGCCGCGAGGGATAGCACGATGCTGAGCACGACATAGGTCGAGGCGCGCGCCGACTGTCCTTCTTCGAGCAGCATCATCGTGTCGTAGCTGAACGTGGAGAAGGTCGTGTAGCCGCCGCAGAATCCGGTCGTGAGGAGTGCGCGCACCTCAAGCGAGATCGCGTCCGTGCCCAGCGCATAGCGAAAGATCAGACCGAGAAGAAACGATCCGGATACGTTGACGAGGAGCGTTCCCACGGGGAAGTTGGGCCCAACGCGCTGCTGGATGATTGCGGCGAGCGCAAATCGCGCTACGCCGCCAACGGCACTGCCGATCGCCACGTAGCACCAGATCATAGTGCGGCGTTCGGCCGTGAGCGAGCGCGTATCGACGCCGGCGCGGAGCGTCCGTTAGCTTGCTGGCGTTGGTCTCTGAGCACGCTCCGATCACCTGTCATTGCGACGGATGCAAATTAACCGATTTGCTCATTGGAATCGTGTGACAACGCGCAGGCTCTTCCTGCGCGGCGGCTTCATTGCCGCATTAGCGACTCTGGCGCTTCCCGTCGCGCTCCTCGCGCACGCGCATCTGCGTCGCAGCGAGCCGGGGGCGAACGCTCGGCTCGAGTCATCTCCCAGTGCGATCCGATTGTGGTTCACCGAGCGGCCGGAGCTCCCGTTCACACGTATTCAGCTCCGCGCCGCCGACAGCACCGAGATTCCGCTCGGTGCGTTGGCGCGAATGAGCGACGACGCAATGGGCATCTGGACGCCGATTTCGACATCGCTCGCGGCGGGTACGTACACCGTGATCTGGCGAACAGCGGCCGCAGACGGACATGCCACCAATGGGCGTTTCACCTTCATCGTTGCCGCCAGTACCACGCCTGTGCCGGCGACGAGGGACACGACGAATCGCGGTTCAGGCGCAAATCCTCTCGTTCATGTCGACAGCACCGCGGAGGAACGGGCCCCGCTCAACGTCACTGCGGCAACACGTTGGGTGGAGTTCATCGCCATGCTCGCCGTCGTCGGCGCGATCGTCTTCCGGCTTCTCGTGCTGCGACTCGGCGAACGCGCCCTGGCGACCGTGATTTCGCCAGAGACTCGGAACGACATCTCGGACTCGGTGCGCCGGTTGGCTCAGAGTGCGCTCGTGCTCTTGTTGATGGCTTCGCTGTCGCGCCTCTACGAGGAAGGGAGCTCGGTGCTTGGTCCCGATCGCGCGTTCAATCGATCGGCAGTCGAGACGATCGTATTTGGCACGAGCTGGGGTACTGGCTGGTTGCTTGGGTTCGCGGGGATCGTTGTCGCGGGTCTCGGCTTCACCGTCGCGAAGCGTTCGCGGACGAACGCCGGTTGGGTGATTGCCGCGTTAGGCGCTCTCGCCATTGTCACGGCGCCGGCGCTTACCGGCCACGCGAGGGCGACGCAGCCGGTGGGTGTCGCGGTCTTCGCGGACATGCTCCACGTATGCGCCGCGTGCGCGTGGATCGGCGGATTGATGACGCTTCTGTTCGCGGCTGTCCCCATGGTGCGCGGTGCCCGCGCGACAAATGCCATCGGCTCCGGCCCTCTCGTCGCCGGCTTGGTGCGCGCCTTTCACCCCATCGCACTGACTTGCGCAGCGCTCGTCATTCTGAGCGGGTTGTGCGCGGCGTGGTTGCGACTTCCGACGATCGAGGCGCTCTGGTCCTCGACCTACGGTCGCGTGCTGTTGATCAAGCTCGCGTTCGTTGCGATTGTCGTGGTGATGGGCGCCATCAACTGGCGGCGGATGCTTCCGTCGCTTGGCGACGATCAGTCGGCGCGCCGCATAAGGAGAACCGCGGGCACGGAGCTGACTTTCGCCGTACTCGTGCTTGCGGTGACTGCCGTGTTGGTGTCGACGCCGCCCCCGGACAGCGTCGACCACAGTGCAATGCGCGTGACCGTGCGCGCTTCACCCGCCCCGAGCCCCTAGCCTTTAGCCTCTCGTCACATGACCGCAACCGCGCCCGCCACTTGGCCGATTGTCCTGGAGGATGTCGAGCGCGCGCGTGAACGTCTCGCGCCGCATCTGACACCAACGCCGCTGCGACGATATCCACTGCTGGATTCCGCAACGGGCCTGACGCTCTTCGTGAAGCACGAGAATCATCAGCCAACTGGATCGTTCAAGGTGCGCAACGGTGTCTCGTTCATGACGTCGCTGTCTGCGGCAGAGCGGGCACGCGGTGTGGTCGCGGCATCGACAGGAAATCACGGGCAAGGCATCGCCTACGGCGCGCGGTTGGTCGGCACGAGCGCCACGATCTGCGTACCGCGCGGCAACAACCCAGAGAAGAACGCCGCGATGCGAGGCTGGGGCGCGACCGTGGTCGAGGAAGGACGCGACTATGATGAATCGGTGTGCACGATGGAGCGCATCGCGCGCGAAGAGGGACGCGTGATCGCGCATTCCACGAACGACCCGCGGATCATCGCCGGTGCAGGAACAATGACGCTCGAGATCCTCGAGCAAGCTGGCGACGCCGGTATCGATGCGCTCGTGCTCGCGGTGGGCGGGGGGTCTCAGGCAGTTGGAGCGCTGACGGTCGCGAGGCGCCTGGCGCCTACTCTCGAGGTTTACGGAGTGCAAGCTGCGGGAGCCGCCGCACTGCACGACTCGTGGCACGCGCGCGAGCCGCGCACGACGGAGAGTGCCAACACATTCGCCGAGGGAGTCGCGACGAGGAAGACTTATGAGCTCACCTTCCCCGCGCTGCTCGAGGGATTGGCCGGATTCATCACGCTCACGGACGCGGAGATTGCCGAGGGCGTGCGGATGATCCTGTCGACGACGCACAACCTCGTCGAGGGTGCCGGCGCCATGGGCGTCATGGCGGCGATGAAACTGCGCGATCGCCTAACGGGCAAGGGCGTCGCGGTGGCGTTCTGCGGCGGCAATCTCGATTCCGCGGTGCTGAGAAAAATTCTGAATCGAGAGATGTGACCGCATGGAGGGCCGGGGCCGCCGCCCCGACCCGCCTTCGCTGCGCGCGGCGAAGACTCGGGGCACCTCACCGCCGGCGTCGTACGCGACGACGTGGCCCTGCACTAAGGGGAACGCCAAAGGCCGAAAAGTTACTAGTCCGTAAACGAAGTGCGGCCCACGCGCGCGTTTCTGTCGAGCGAAACGGCGTTCGTGTCGTATGAAGCCGCGGTCGTGTCATGTAAAGCGTCGGTCGTGTCGTATGAAGCCACGGTCGTGTCATGCGAAGCGACGGTCGTGTCGTATGAAGCCACGGTCGTGTCATGCGAAGCCGCGGTCGTGTCATGCGAAGCCACGGTCGTGTCGTGAACTGCGGCCGTCGCCTGCAAAAAGAATCAGGGTGACTACCAACATTGTCGCGGTCGCCTCATGCATGGGCGCGGTCGTGTCACACATTGCCGCGGTGCACTCGCTCTGAGCCGACGTCGCCTTCAGTTTTGCGCGCGTCGCCTAACGAAGTGTTCCGGTCGCGCTCTATTTTGTCGCGGGCGCCTCACGATTTGGTAGCGACCGCTACCTATGCGGCACCGGCGCGCGAGTTTTTGCCGCGGTCGCGTTCAGAGTTGGACCGGTCGCCTTTCGATGTGGAACGTTTGCCTTTTTTGGCGGACAGGCGGCGCGGGCTCTTGGCGGAGTAGCGCTCGATCAGCTCCTCGACGAGATCGTAGCAGTACGGACGATCGAGGTCGGTGGAACTGTCGACAAGCGTTTTCATCGAGTCGCGCAGCGAGCGGTATGCGGCCTGGAGATGATTGTCGTAGGTGTGCACGCTGATGCCGTGTCGTGCCGCGACCTCGGCCCGTTTTCGGTGCTCGAAGAAGGTTTCCTCAGTGATCTCACCCTGCGTTTGCGATAGGTCGTCGATATGATAGCGAAGGATCTGATGGAGCTCGTCGACGTCGCATGCCGCCACCATGCGCTTCATCTCTGTTGCCTACTTCCGAACAGGTGATCCACCAGCGCGTGCAGCGCTGCCGCCATCTCGTCTCCGGCCTCGATCGCGACCTCGGGAGAGGGAGCCTGACCCTCTCTCCACCAACGCTTCGGATCTCCCCTCAGAGCCCCGAGCAGTGTCGCCCCGAGCACGCCCCCACGAGGGAGGGGCGGAGGAAGCTCGACGGCATAGCTGTGGGCGCAGCCGATCTCACCATATACAAAGTCGATACAGCTCCCGCCCATCGGGACCTCTGTGAGTGCAGCGGCTTGGGCTCGGTATTCGGAGCGTCCCGCGAGTCGGTTCGCGGCTGCCACGGCGGTCGCGGCGGCTGCCTTGTGCTGGGCATGATGCGGACTCGGCTCCTTCGAGTGACACCAAGGATAAAGCCATAGACGCCCGAAGCCGTGAAAGTCCACGAGGAGCTGAAGGTTCGTTAGGCTCTTCAGTTCGGAAACAAGGCTCTTCACGCAACCGGCGCTCGCGGGGCCCGAACCCATCCACCGCCGTAGCCTTCTGCCCAACAATCGACTCAAGAGAGGCGGCGCCTCGCCCCACCGGTACGGAAAATTGAGATTCGGGTTTTCTCCGTTCTCCGTCGTTTTACGGAAGCGCTCCCCGGCCCAAGTTCGTTGGTACCCGTGGGCATCCACGACGGGCAGCAGATACCAGGTGGCACGACCGCGAAGCTCGCTGCTCCGAATCAGCTCGTCCATCAGCCGAAGGACCACTGCAGGACCAATCCACTCGCACGCGTGGAGCCCTGCCTGCAACCAGATGTCGGGTCGCCCATCGTTGACGTCCGATGCCGACGCTGATCCCATCCTCAGGATTGCCAGTCCTTCGCGATGCAGCACCGACGCCTCGGGAAATTGGTTGGCCGCATCTTCCAACCGATCGACGATGGCTTCGTACGAAAGGAAAACTTCGGCGTCGTGCATTCGGAACGTCATCGCACCGAAGAGAAAGCGAGACGCGAGGGCTAGCTGACTTTCCGCGTCTTTCGCTTCAGGAAATCCATCAGAATGAACTGCCCGAGCGTCATCGTCGTCGTGAAGTACGCCTTGCCACGGCTGATCTCAGAGACGCGCTTCACGAATTCGACGAGAGAACGATCGCGAGCGAGCATGAAGGTGTTGATCATGATCCCGCTACGCCGACAGTTCGCGACCTCCCGCAATGTCTGTGCAATAACAGTCGCGTCGAGTCCAAATGAATTCTTGTAGATCTGGCCGTTCGGCATCGTCAGCGCGCTCGGCTTACCGTCGGTGATCATGATGATTTGACGCATGTCTTTCTTCTGCGCGAGGAGCAATCGTCGCGCGAGCTTCAACCCTTCCGACGTATTCGTGTGGTACGGTCCGACCTGCGCGGTGGCGAGGGCAGCGAGAGGGATTTCCTCCGCTGAGTCGTGAAAGAGAATGACCTTGAGCGAGTCGCCGGGAAACTGCGTGCGGATGAGATGCGTGAGCGCCAGCGCGACCTTCTTTGCCGGCGTGAAGCGGTCCTCGCCGTAGAGAATCATGGAGTGCGAGCAGTCCAGCATAAGGACCGTCGCGCAAGACGAG
Organism: Gemmatimonadaceae bacterium; assembly: GCA_036496605.1. Taxonomy (NCBI): domain Bacteria; kingdom Pseudomonadati; phylum Gemmatimonadota; class Gemmatimonadia; order Gemmatimonadales; family Gemmatimonadaceae; species Gemmatimonadaceae bacterium. The sequence goes on from DASXKV010000068.1 coordinate 54,186, forward strand.
CGATACTCGGCCTGACGCACCATCAGGTCCTCGTAGTCGAGGTCGATCGGGACTTCGATCTTGCCCGTTCGCGCGAGGGAGTTCTTCAGCGTCTCGTTGACGTCGAGATTGAGGACGTCGCCGAACTCGTACGGCTTGCTGTATCCATCCGCCTCGATGCCGGTGGCGAGATACTGCGTATCGTGGCTACCGAAGCTCGATTTGCCTAACGAGCCGAGGAGTCCCCGGAGTGTCTTGTAGCCGAGGAAGTCGATGCCTTTGTCGGTGAGATTGAACTGAACGTCGCGCGCCGCGGCCTTCGCGATGCTGCCCGGACCCTCCATCGGCTGATGGCCGGCGGGCATCTGCGGTGGCGCGTCCATCGACAGGTAGCCCTCATTGATGAGACGCTGGACTAATTCGTCGAGCAGCTTGGCGAGCTTGGCCTGCCCTTCCTCGTCGCCCTCACCGCGGAGGGCCTCGAGCATTTCAGGACTGAACTGGCCGCTCTCGATGAGGGCATTGAGAATCGCCTGCTTGAGCGCCTCGACTGAGCGATCGCCGTCATCGCCAAAGTCCCACCCATAGTACGGCTGCTGATTCTTGCCGCCCGCGAATCCCGACTGGAGCAGGAAGTCGGCGAGCTTGTCGAGGAGCGACTGGAGATCGACCGCGTCGGCCATCTCCGGACTGAACTTCGTGTAGGTATGAAATCGCATCGCAGCCTCCCTCTTCAAAGCATACGCCGTTGCCGGCAGGAAGTCACGGTGCGACGAGGCAGATAGATTGCCTGTGCCAATGCTTGCCAGCTTCAACCCATTCCGGGCGCTTCGCCACCGCAATTTCCTGCTGTTCTGGTCGGGTCAGACACTCTCGCTCATCGGCACATGGATGCAGTCGATGGCCGAGGGGTGGTTGGCGTTCGAGCTGACGAGGAATGCATTCCTCGTCGGGCTCGTCGCGGCGTCGCAGGCGCTGCCCATTCTGCTGCTCTCGCTCTATGCGGGAGTGCTGGTCGATCGCGCGAACAAGTTGCGTCTCGTCACGATATGTCAGACGCTATTCGCCATCCAATCGACGTCACTCTGGGTGCTCGCCTGGACGCATCACATCACGATTCACTGGCTTGTCGCGATGGCGTCCATCAACGGGATCATCAGCTCCATCGAGATCCCGGCTCGGCAATCGCTGGTGATCGAGCTTGTCGGGCGTGACGAGCTGCCGGGTGCGATCGCGCTGAACTCCAGCGGATTCAACCTGGCGCGCATCGTCGGTCCCGCGGCCGCGGCAATCGTCATCGCCAAACTCGGGATCGCCTGGTGCTTCGGTGTGAACGCGATCAGCTATATCGCGGTATTGATCGGCCTCTTCCTCATTCGCCTTCCCGCCTGGGTTCCAATCCAGCATCGAGCATCGCCGTTCGAGGGAATCATCGAGGGTGTGCGTTTCATGCGTGGAACGCCGTCGGTGGCGGCCGTGATCGGAATCGTGACCGTGTATTCGATCCTCGGCGCGCCTTACTTGACTCTAATGCCCGTTGTCGCGGGCGACCGCCTCGGACTCGGCGCAAGTGGCTATGGCTTGCTACTCGCGTGCGTCGGCATTGGAGGCCTAACGGGCGCGCTTACGCTCGCCGCGATAGGTGATCGCCTGCCTCGGCACGTCGTCCTCAAGCGTGCGTCATACGCATTTGCGAGCTTGCTCATCCTGTTCTCCTTTGTGCGTTCGCCGGGTCTCGCCTATCCGGTCTTGCTGCTGATCGGCTTTGCGATGATTGTGAACAGCGCGCAGGCGAACGCGATTCTCCAGCATCTCGTACCCGATGAGCTGCGCGGGCGGATCATGGCCGCTTACTCGTTCATCGTAGTGGGACTTTCGCAGGTCGCGGGATCGTTTGTGGCCGGAGGAGTTGCGCGGGCGTTCGGTGTCGCTTGGGCGATCGGCAGCGGCGGAGCATTGATGCTCGCCTATGCGCTCTGGGCCTATCGGTCCTACAGCAGCGTCTTCGTCGCGAGCTCGACGACGAGCTCCGCGGCACCGTCGAGTCCAAGCCAGCCGGTGTCGATGCACACATGATAGTTGGTCACGTCGCGCCACTCGCGATTGAAGTGTCGTCGAACGTACTGCTCGCGGTTCCTGTTCATCTCGGCGACGACGCGCTCGGCGTCCTTCGGTGGGACACGGAGCCGCGTGATTGCTCCTTCGATCAGCTTCGGGCGGATGGCGTAGCAGAAGACGTGCAGTGAGTCGCCGCGATTCGCGAGCAGGCACTGCGCGCCGCGACCAACAAACACGGCTGGACCTTGATGCACGGCCTCTTCGATGACGCGACGCGTGATATCGACGACGCGCTCCTCGGTCATCATCACGGGCGCTTCGGGGATCGCCGGCATGGATTCCGGAGTCCCAAGCGACAACGTCGTCGCGAGTCGCTCGACGATCGAAGGAATACGTTCGTCGCGCGCGGTGACTTCCGCTCTCGTTAAGCCCGTTCGCTCGGCGACGGCATCAATGACGGCGTTGTCGAACAGCGCCCAGCCGAGGGTCCGCGCGACGCGCTCGGCGATCTCGGACCCGCCGGCGCCGTACAGGCGCGAAATCGTGATGAAGGGCAAGGGAGGGGTTGGAGGCTAAGGGGCAGGCGCTCGGGGAGTAGGGGCTACGGTAGTAGTCGTGGGGCTGCTGGAGCTCAGTCTCATTACGATCTTACCGGTCACTCCCTAACCAGAAAGCACCTTTTGGCGCACCTCTTCCACGACCGTAAAGCCGGACGCGGCCCACGCGGAACTCGCGCCACCACCGGGCACGTTATGCAGCCGCATCTCGGTGAGACCGCGCTCCGCGCACCAGACCTCGGCGCAGTGGACGAGTGCCTTGAGAACGCCGGCGCGCCGCCGTCGCGGACGGACGTACACCGAGGAGATGTAGCAGTAGCGATCCGGATGGAGCAAGGGTGAATTGAAGGTCTCAACGCAGCGCAGGATACCGGCAACCTCGCGATTCGCCTCCGCCAGCAACATCACTTCGTGGGGCGAGCGAAGCTGGGCGCCAAATACTTCATAGGCGCGCTCGCGCGCGTCGGCACGCAGCCGGCCATAGACGGGATGATTGCCGTTCTCGCGCAGAAGTGCCAGGCGAAGCTCGACGATCACCGGCAGGTCCGCGAAGGTGGCGCGCCTCACGGCGATGGTCGGCCGCGTTGCGCTTTGACGCACGGTCACGGCACGGGTCCGACCTAACGATTGCGTGACGCCCGCAGCGGAGGCGGCGGTCCCGTCGTCGCGCCCGGTCTCGCCCCGACGCTTCATGCCATTCCGCCCCCAAACAGATCCTGCCCGGGCCGGCGTCGCGGCTCGGGCAACGCCCGCCCGTATGCGCCGCCGTCGGAGCGTGAGATCTTCTTGCGGGCAACGAGCGCCTCGAGAACGAGCTCGCAGGCGGCGACCGACGTTGGCGCATCGTCCGCCATTGCAAGCCCGACACGCCTAACGACCGCAAGCAAGTCAGGGACGACGTCGAATCCCTTGAGCACCGCCTCCGAACGCGCATCGTCGGTCACCTGCAGCGCTCCACCTTCGTCGAACCACATCACAATCTCGTCCGTATTCACGCCGCCGGCGCGATCCTGAAACGTGGCGTCGGCGGCACGACGAATCAGCTCGCGGGCGATCGCGTTGCCGCCGACCAACTCACCTTCGTACTCCAGCTCGATCTTTCCCGTGATCGCCGGAAGCGCGGCGTAGATATCGGCCACTCGCGGTACCACCTCGGTTTCGCCGCTGGTGATCGCGCGTCGCTCGGCGTTCGAGATGACATTCTCCATCACCGTGATCGGCATCCGCTGCGAAACGCCGGAGCGCTTGTCGATGCGACGATCCGTGCGCGCCTCGAACGCGATGCGCTCGATCATCTCCGCGACGAAATCGGGAATGCGCACGGGGCGATTGTCGCGATCTGTCCACGCTTCCTGGCGCGTGATCGACATTCCGAGATCGACAGTCTCGGGGTAGTGCGTAAGGATCTCGCTGCCGATTCGGTCCTTCAGCGGCGTAATGATCTTGCCGCGCGCCGTGTAGTCCTCGGGGTTCGCAGTGAAGCACAGCTGGACTTCGAGCGGGAGACGCACCGGATATCCCTTGATCTGGACATCACCCTCCTGCATCACGTTGAACAAACCAACCTGCACCTTGCCCGCGAGGTCTGGTAGCTCGTTGAGAGCGAAAATGCCGCGGTTGGCTCGCGGGAGCATGCCGTAGTGGATCGTCAGCTCGTCGGAGAGAACGTGCCCGCCACGCGCTGCCTTGATTGGGTCCAGGTCGCCGATGAGATCAGCAATCGTGACATCCGGGGTCGCGAGCTTTTCGACGTAGCGGTTGTCGGCACCGACCCACGCAATCGGGGTCTCTTCGCCGGCCTGGTTCAGCAGATTCCGCGCGAACTTCGAGATGGGCGCGAACGGATTGTCGTTGACTTCGCTCCCGGCGACGATTGGGATCGCCTCATCGAGAAGCGTCGTCAACGCGCGAAGGATTCGCGACTTCGCCTGACCACGAAGACCAAGGAGAATGAAGTTGTGCCGCGAGAGGATCGCGTTCACGATCTGCGGCATCACGGTTTCCTCGTACCCAATCACGCCAGCAAATAGAGGCCCCCCTTTGCACAAGCGTGCCAGGAGATTTTGACGCATTTCGTCCTTCACGGAACGGAGGGCGCGCTCCGGCACACCATACGGAGAGCGCTTCAGGGCGCCGAGAGTTTCCGGGTACGACGACACGGCATTCTCCTAAGTCGGATGAAAAACGGGCTCTCTGACAATGAAGCGCTGCGGATTGGTCGAATGCAAGCTCCGTTTGTCTTCCTTCGTCCCTTCGTCGATTGCGCTCCTCGACGGCAGGGGCAGCGCACCTCAGGATGACGAGATTCTCGTTAGGTATCAATCGGCGAGACTCACCTGGACGAGATTGTCGTAGAACACCGGACCGTGGCCGAGGTCGGTCTCGCGTTGTGAGGTCGTCTGATTCGCGTTCGCCCCGTCGGCGGCGTACTTCCCCCACCAGATCGATGGTGCCCAGACAACACCTTCGCGAATGGATTCCTCGACGCGCGCGACAGCCGTGAAGGCACCACGGTCATTTCGGATGACAACGCGAGCACCAGCAGAAATCGCGCGTCGCTCGGCATCGCGGGGATGCAAAACACACTCGGGCTCGCGTGCCGCTCGTTTGAGCGCGCCGATATTCACAAACGTCGTATTGAGAAACTGATGCGCTGGCGAGGAGATCAGCGTCAACGGATATCGAGCAGCGAGCTCCGGCACGTTCTCAGGAAACTCATATGGCGGTGTGAACGACGGGAGCGGATCCAATCCCATCTGAGCCATGCGCTCCGAGTAAAACTCGCATTTTCCGCTGGGCGTCAGGAATCGGCCCTCGGCGAAGGGCAGGTACGGCGTCGGAACATTCAAACGCGCCCAACCACGCTGGAGCAGCGCATCGAGAGTAACCCCACGGAGCTTTTCGGCGTTCGTGTCGAGCGCTTGGCGAATCAACGCGAGATCGTCGTTGGCAAAGAGGGATTGATCCAGCTTCATTCGAGAGGACAGCAGGCGGAAGATCTCGCTGTTTGGTTTCGCTTCCCCCAGGGCCGCGATCGACGGTTGATTCAGCGTGACGTGATGGTGGCCGTAGGCGAAGTGGATGTCCCAATGCTCGAGCTGCGTCGTTGCCGGCAGAACGATGTCCGCCCAGTCCGCAGTATCGGTTTGGAAATGCTCGAGGACGACAGTGAAAAGATCCTCACGCGCCAGGCCCTTCAGCACCGCGTTTCGGTCAGGCGCCACCGCTGCCGGATTGGAATTGTAAACAACGAGCGCGCGCACCGGTGGACCACCGACGCCGGCGTCCGGCATTGTGAGCGCCTCGCCGAGGCGGATCATGTTTATCGTCCGAACCGGCGGTGACAGATCCGGTCGTTCGAGCGCTTGTTTATTGAATTGGAAATTTGCGCTCGTCGAAAGCTGGACGCCGCCACCGGCGCGTCGCCAGTGACCGGTAATCGCGGGCAAACAAGCGATCGTGCGCACTGCCATCCCGCCGCCGGCGTGGCGCTGCAGACCATAGTTCACGCGGATGAATGCAGCTCGTGCGCGGCCATACCGTTCGGCAAGGTCGACGATCTTCGCGGCCGGTATCCCAGTGATGCCCGCTACGCGCTCGGGCGAGTACTCGTGCGCGCGCGCTCGCAGTTGATCTTCACCAAGCGTGTGCTGCGCGAGATAGTCGCGATCCTCGAATCCTCGATCGAAGAGCACGTGCATCATCCCGAGCGCGAGCGCGGCGTCGGTACCGGGCCGGATGGGAATCCACTCGTCGCACTGCGCGGCGGTTCGCGTGCGAAGAGGATCTATGGCGATGATCGGCGCGCCGCGGCTTCGCGCTTCAAGCACGAACGGCCAGAGGTGCGGATTGGACGTCAACGTGTTCGTTCCCCACAGCAGTACCAGATCGCTCTCGGGGATTCCTTCCGCGTCCGCGCCGATGTTGGCGCCGACGCTCATCCGCATGCCAACCGTTCCTGCCATCGAACAGATCGTGCGGTCGAGCATCGACGCGCCCAGCAAATGGAAGAAGCGGCGGTCGAGGGACGATCCCTGCACGAGTCCCATCGTCCCCGCATACGAGTACGGAAGAATGGCCTGGGGACCTTCGGGCGAGCGTGCAATCCCGCTCAACCGGTCGGCTATCTCACTCAGTGCTTCGTCCCAGCCGATGCGGGCAAATCGCCCGCTTCCCTTGCGACCGACACGCCGCAAGGGATACAGCAATCGGTCGGGATGGTACGTGCGCTCGACGTATCGATTGACCTTCGTGCAGAGAAAGCCGCGGGTGAAGGGATGGTCTGGATCGCCGGCGACGCGGACTGCGCGGCCCCCTTCGACCGTGACGAGCATTGCGCACGTGTCGGGGCAGTCGTGCGGACACGCGCCGTGCACGACCGCGGTATCAGGGAGCGAAGTTGCGACTTCAGCCGACTGTGCGCTCATGGTGTTATTTTGCGCCGGAATGTTGCAAAGCTAGAGTGCACGGCCGGGAGGGGCTAGCAGGAAAGTTGTGATACGCGACATTCGGGCGGGCGAGCTGTCCGTACAAAGCCCTTGCCTAAGCGGCACTTGACGTTGCGCTCGCTCCTTGACAGCATGCCAGTGACCCGTAGCTTACACGCCGCCTGTATTGATCCGAGCATCGCCGCTGCGAGCGCGGAAACGTTTCGAAATCTTGTACCCCTCTCAGGAGATCTGCATGAAGCGCCTGGCTCTCGTCGCCGCCGTGTTCGCGGTCGCGGCTTGCGCGAAGAACGACCAAGCAAAGCAGGATTCCGCGGCTGCCGCCGCGGCTCCGGCTCCGGCCCCCGCGGCCGCCCCGGCTGCCGCTCCGGCGGACACCGGGATGAAGATGGACACGACGCACAAAATGGACACGACGAAGGCGATGGATACGTCCAAGGCGGCGTCGAAGAAGAAAGGCGCCAAAGGCGCCACGAAGAAGCCGTAAGCTTCGTACTTCGTAGGATCGTTGGTAAAAAGGGCGCGACGTCGTCGCGCCCTTTTGCATTTGCGATACGCCTAACGGCCGTGCGCCTTCCACCAGCCGAAGGCGTCTGGAATAGAGGTCTCGGGACGAAGTTGCGGATCCCATCCGAGCTCGCGGCGCGCGCGCCCGGAGCTGAATGGATTGTCACGCGTCATGAAATCGATCGAGGCAGTCGTGACGACGTTCATGCCGCCGGCCGTGACGAGTTTCACGATGCGTTTGACGATCCTGAGCCCGCTCTGCGCCAGCCAGCGAGGGATGTTCACGGAATGGACGGGGTGGTCGAGTCCAATGCCTGCGAGGCGATAGAACTCTCTCCAGGAGACGTTGAAGTCGTTCGCGAGATTGTAGACCCGGCCGCCGGCTCTCTCCAGCGTCGCGGCGCGGACTGCGCCGTCGGCAACGTGAGACGCATGGACGATGGCCATGATCGCGCCGCCGCCGCCGATGAGGGGAGCCACATGCGTTCGCAGTAGACGCGCGACGCGCGGTACGAATTGCCGGTCACGTTCGCCGAAGATGACGTCCGGACGCACGGCCGTCGCCCAGATGCGTCCTTCGGCGTGAGCCGCCATGACCAACTCCTCCGATTCACGCTTGGACCGCGCGTAATACGCATGCTCGGGAAGTGGATCGAGCGGCATTGTCTCCTCGACGCCAGTTGCGTTGCTCGATGCATAACGAGCCTGCGGTCCGTAGACGGCGACGCTGCTGAGCTGCAGCAGACGGGCGCCGCTCCGGGTGGCCGCGCCGATCGCGTTGCGTGTCCCGTCGACGTTAGGCACGCGATAGGCGTCGTAAGGATGGATGCGGCTCGGGGGCGGCGTGACGGCGGCGGCGGTATGAAAGATCACCTCACAACCGCGGGCCGCCTCGACGAACGATCGCAGGTCGAGAATGTCGCCCGGAGCGCACTCCACGCCCTGATCCTCGAGCCATGCAACAGGATCCCAACCGTTCGCGCGCCTAAGCGCTGGCCGTTGGCGGAGGATGGTGCGGACACTCCACCCGGCCGCGCGAAGGCGCTCGACGATGTGCGATCCGACGAGTCCGGTCGCCCCGGTTACGAGCGCGGTCGGCACTCCCGTTAAGCAGGGAAGGGAAGATGAGCGACATCGACACGTGTCTCGGCCTCTTCCCAACGAGCGATCAAAGACGATCCGAGCTCGACCTCGCGTCGCACCATACCGAGGGCGATGCCGCCAAGACGAGGCGACGCCGCCGTGCTGCGCACGTCCCCGACATCCTTTCCGGTCGCGTCAAAGAGCGTCGCTCCCGACGCCGGTGGTTCGGGACTCGCTGCGCGCAACCCGCGCAGGTTCTTGTTGACGTGACCGCGGAAATGGACGCGCGCCACAGTCTCTTGCCCGGTGTAGCAGCCCTTGGTGTACGAAATCGCATGCAGCTCCTCGAGATTGGCCTCCTGCGGCAAGGTCGATTCATCGATGTCTACGCCCCACTCCGGACGACCGGCCTCAACGCGCGCGATCTCCCACGTCTGCAGCCCGCCTGGCGTCGCCTTCGCCGCGAGCGCGCGCTCCCAAAGCAGCGCGTACGTCTCTGCCGGCGCAAACAACTCGAATCCTTCGATCTCGAGATCGGGAACTCGCGCGACGAGGACACGAGCGCCTTCGATGATGACTGCGGCGTGGGAATACGCCGGAAGCACGCCGAGTGCGCTGCTGCTCATACCCGTCATTTCACCGACGACGAGTCGCGCCGACGCGCCGAAGACACCGAGGTCGCGCACCGCATCACTCTCGTCCGTGTAAGGCGCGAGACGTGGATTCACGTACTTGCGCACCGTCGACATCCAACCTTCTTTCGCGCGCGGAGGCACATCGACGAGGAAAGAGCTCTCATCGCGAAAGATGCGGACGTCCGCGATGATCTTTCCTTTGGGGGTCAGCGCTGCCGCATATTGCCCCTGGCCGGGCACGATTGAGGCGACGTCGTTCGTGACGAGACCGGTGAGCATCTCGCCAGCGTTCGCGCCGGAGATGCGCATTCGGGCGCGATGCGTGCGGTCGAAGACGACTGCATAGCGTTGCAGCGCTTCGTATTCCGTCGCGACGCCGGCGTATGACAGCACCACGCTCCGACCGCTAATCTCGCCGAGCAAAGCCGTGTCAACGTGAGTCGGTATCGGATGACCGGACATGATGGAGAGATAATGGGTGCTAGGTGCTAGGTGCTAGGTGCCAGGAATCAGCATTCGCTTAGCACGGAGCACCTATCACCTCTCAGCATCGTTCAGTCCCGCGTACGCTCGGTCCAGCAGATCCACCGGATGCACCACTCGTGTCGCGCTCGATGCGCGGCGCAGCCCTGCGCCAATCTGCATCAAGCAGCCGGGATTTCCGGTGGCGACGAGAGATGCGCCGGTCGCGATGATGTTACGGAGCTTGGGAGCCAGCACCATGTTCGATGTGTCCGGCTCGACGAGATTATAGATCCCGGCGGCGCCGCAACAGTGCTCGGCGCCTTCGAGCGGGACGAGCTCCAGTTGCGGAATTGCGCGCAGGATGGCGAGCGGTGGATCGGCGATCCGTTGCGCGTGCAGCAGGTGGCATGGGGCGTCGTAGGTGGCCTTCGCGCTGACAGGCGCGCCACGCTTCGGTCCTGCCGCGACGAGCAGCTCGCTCACGTCGCGGACGCGCGACGACACACGCGCCGCTCGCTCCGCCCACTGCGAGTCCTCGGCAAGGAGATGAGCATACTCTTTCATCATCGCGCCGCATCCAGCAGCGTTGGCGCAGACGTAGTCCGTATTCGATCGCTCGAACGCCGCGATGTTCGCACAAGCGAGCTTGCGAGCGCCGCGCAGATCGCCCGCATGAGCATGCAAGGCTCCGCAGCACTGCTGGCCCGGCGCATCGACGATCGAATAGCCGTTGACCGTGAGCGTCCGCGCCGTCGCGCGGTTCGTCGGGGCGAGCAAGCCCTCCATGACGCAACCGAGTAAGAGCGCGACTGTGCCGCGTGAGCCATCGCCGAGCGCGACATAAGAAGTACGTGCGCCGTCGCTCCCGGTCGACGCGAGCATTGCCATCGCGAAGCCGAAGCGACCGGGCATGCGAGAGAGCAATGCGGGTATGCGCATCGCGCGCAGCACACGCGACATGAACATCGCGAACGTCAGCGCGACTGGTCTCTCGAACACCCAGAGAATCGCGCGCGCGGCGAACGGCAACTTGCGCTTCTCGGCGATGGTCGCGCGCGTCGCCTCGAGCAGGTGGCCGTAAGGCACACCGGAGGGACACACCGTTTCACACGCCCGGCAGCCGAGGCATCGATCGATGTGCGTTTCGAGCGACGGATCCTCGATCGCGAGGGAGCCCTCGAGCGCAGAGCGCATTAGGAGAATGCGTCCGCGAGGACTGTCATTCTCGTCTTCGAGAGTCAGATACGTCGGACAGCTTTGAAGGCAAAACCCGCAGTGCACACAGGCGTCGATGCCTGGACGCACCTTCGCGAGTGGCGTGTCAGGCAAGGCGCAGGGTGCCTTTCGAGAGGGTTGTGACGGGATCTCGCGCTCATGGGCCAACGGGCGCGTGCTATTCACGTCATTTCTCCGAGGATTCCAGGATTCAACACGTGGCGTGGATCGAACGCCGCCTTGATACCATGCTCGAGCCGATTGCGGATTGCGGTCGGTGCGAGTGAGCGCCAGAGCGTCGTCGGGAGGCGTTCATACACGCGCCCGCCGTCGCGTTGCGCTTCGAGCATTCCTTCGAGCGACGTGTCTTTCTCGGGCTCTGCACTCGGCAGCACGATACGGACGACGCCACGTCGGGGGTCACCGTGGCAGTAACTCCCCAGCCTCTGCTCGACGAACCGTGTTGCATCGTGCCAGGTTGCGGCGAACTCCGAAGGCCGCCGGGAGAGCCGCAATGCCGCTGCGCGTGCCGGCTCTGCGGACCGAAGATTCTGCCAAACGGTGGGATCGACATCGTGCGCATCGCCGACGTTTCGGAGCTGCTCACATTGCGCGCCCACGGCGTCGTCGTTGCCGCCGAGCCTAACCAGCAGAACGGCGGGACCATTTCCGATTATGAGCCGGCGGGCCAGCGCGCCGTCGAGCAACTCGGCCGCGAGGGGAACAAAGGGCATGCGATGCAGACCCGAGCGGACGCGCTCGATTTCATCGCCACCACCGCCGATGTCGATCGCGAGCGTTGCCTGCACACCAGGCAGCGCGCGGAGGCGCAGCGTCACTTCCGTTATCACCCCGATCGATCCCCATGAGCCCGTGACGAGTCTCGTGAGGTCGAAACCGGCGACGTTCTTCACCACGCGTCCGCCGCCGCGCACGATGTCACCAGCTCCGGTTACGAATTCGACACCGAGGGTCATGTCACGGGGCGTACCGAAGTGATGCGCGAGTGGGCCGTATGAGGCGGTCGCGATCGTCGCACCGATCGTCGCTTGTGAAGCGTCTCCATATGGATCGAGTGTGAGCCACTGTCCGTGGACGGAAGTGGCACGCATGATCTCATCGAGGGTTGTACCGGCGCGGGCCGTCAATGTGAGATCGCCGGGCTCGTATTCGACGATTCCGGCAACGCGGCGCATAACGAGCGTGTCATCGGCGCGCACAGGGCGGTTGGCATCGAGCCAACTGCCACCACCGACAATCCGCAGAGGGCGCGATTGCGCCGCGGCGTCACGCACGCACTCGCGCACTTCGGCGACTGAAGTCGGGCTCGTCGTTGCCGTCGACGGCGCGGTCACGCACGCTCCGCGGTTGCACGCGCGGCAGGCGCCATGTGCCATTCGCGGCACGAGTGAATCGGCACCACCTTGCCGGGATTGGCGCGACGCTCGGGGTCGAACACATCGCGCAGCGAGCACATGGCGCGGAGCGACTCGCTGGAGAAGATCGCATCCATGTATGGAAGCTTGTCGATGCCGATGCCGTGCTCGCCGCTGATCGTGCCGCCGGCGTCGATGCATGCACGCATGATCTCGCGCATCGCCGCGTGCACGCGAGACGCCTGGTCGGGGTCGTTCGCGTCGTAGCCGATGTTGGGATGCAAGTTGCCGTCGCCGGCGTGGAAGACATTGCACACGGTGACGCCGTACCGCTCACCGATCTCATGGACGCGCGCGAGCGTCTCGGGCAGCTTCGTGCGCGGTACGACGGCGTCCTGTACGACGAGGTGAGGAGAGATCCGGCCCATCGCGCCGAAGGCTTTCTTGCGACCCTGCCAGAGCTTTGCGCGCTCTGCCTCGTCGGCGGCAACGCGAACGGTGCGCGCGCCTGCTTCGCGCGAGAGCCTAACGACTGCCGCGAGATCGGCCTCGAGGCCGGCGACAGGACCGTCGAGCTCCACGAGTAACACGGCGGCGGCATCTGTCGGGTAACCGGCGGCGTAGATGGACGCCTCGACGGCGTGAATCGTCGCCGCATCCATCATCTCGAGTGCCGCGGGGAGAATACCACTCGCGATGATCGCCGAGACGGCGCGGGCGGCCGCATCGATCGAGTTGAAATCGGCAAGTAGCGTGCGGATCGCTTCGGGGATGCGGGCGAGTCGCACCGTGATCTCGATCGCGACGCCGAAGCAGCCCTCGGAGCCCACGAATGCGCCGAGCAGATCGTAGCCCTCAGACTCGCCGGCGGCGTTGCCGAGCGTGACGACATCGCCGTTAGGTAGAACGACTTTGAGTGCGACGATGTGGTTGAGGGTCACGCCATACTTGAGGCAGTGTGGACCGCCGGCGTTTTCAGCGACGTTACCGCCAATCGTACAAGCGGCCTGGCTCGACGGATCGGGCGCGTACAGCAAACCGTGTGCGCTCACTGCGCGCGAGAGCGCGACGTTCACCACGCCAGGCTCGACGACCGCGAGCTGGTTCTCGGCGTCCACCGACAGGACGCGCGTTAGGCGGTTAAGCCCGAGGAGGACGACATTATCGGCGAGTGCGCCGCCGGAGAGACCGGTGCCCGCGCCGCGCGGCACGAACGGTACGTGGCTGCGCGCCAGTTCGCGGACGACAGCGATCACCTCGTCGCCCGTCCCCGGGAACACCGCCACCGAGGGTCGTTTGACGTATCCGGGAAGCCCGTCGGAGCTATAGGCGAGCAGTTCACCGGGACGCAACAGGACTCGACGGTGACCCACCATCTTCGCCAGACGCTCGGCGAGCGCGCCGTCGATCGCGCCCCGTTCGCTCTCAATCACACCGTCCGTGGTCGTCATTGCTCCAGGTGGGTGGCGTGGCCATTCGTTTTGGCGAGCGTGTGCACCTGTGCGCGGCTCACGAGCGTGCCTAACGCGTCGGTGAGGACGCGATCGAGATGGCCGAGGCGCTCGAGCGGCGAACGTGACGACAGAATCTCCTGCCGGGCGTCCAGGCCAATGTCGATCATTGACGCAATGGCGAACGAGAGGATTGCTGCCTCGTCAGGCAGCTCGGGAAGCGGATCGGGATCGTCCGCGAGGGTGCGCGCTGCGCGCCCGACACGCCGGAACAAGTCGCGCACGCGCTCGGCCAGCGCGTCGAGCTCCGCGCCAATCTCGAACTCATCCTCGATTGGAGCTGCGGTGCAGACGTGGTACGGATGCGACGAGATAACGAATGACACGAGCGCGAACCGATCGGTGCCCCGGACGAGAATGTTCGACCGTCCGTCAGGCAACGTTTCCTTGTTCACGATCTCGGCGACGCAGCCGATGGTGCCCGGTGGGATCTCGGCTTCCGCAATTCCGTCGGGAAGGCGGGCGATGCCGAAACGCCCATCACTGTCGACGCAGTCAGCCAGGAGCTGGCGATACCGCGGCTCGAAGACATGGAGCGGCAAGGCCATCCCCGGAAAAAGAACCAGAGGCAGGGGGAAAAGGGGAAGGTCGAAGTTCACAGGATAAGGTATGTGCGCGAGTGCGTGTAAGAGAAGCAGGGCGTACGTCGAGGGGCGGCTCTCGAGGCGTCGGTCCCGAGGCCCGCCCCTCTAGGCTTCTTCAGTTGTCTTCACGACAACAGTCAAAGCTCGCCGAGCGAGTCGCAATTCGAGTGGCGGTGACACACGCACGATCTCGCCGTCGATGCCGACGTTCCATGCGAGCACGCCCTTCTTCGCTTCGATGCGAACGTGGTCGACGAGGAAGCTCTGCATTGCCGGCGTTCGTGAGGCGGACTGGAGGCCGCGAGCCGCGGCGGCAAAGGCGAGCGCGAGCATGCGTCCACCGGTGCGGGATTGCACGACCATCACGTGCAGGCCAGCGCGTCCGCCGCGTATGCGCGCGCCGAGGCTCGGGAGACGGAGCTCTCGTTCGCCGACGCCCACGAATACGAGCGGCGTGATGTACTCGCGTTGCACTCCATTCACCTCGAGCGTTACGCGAAAGGTGCGGAGGCGAAACAGTATCCGAAATGCGGCGGCGACGGAGGCGAGCCAGTAACCGAGGCGGTGCTCGAGACGCTCGCGCGTTCGCACGTACGTGACGTAGGCACCCACGGAGCTCGTGTTGAGAAAGACGCGACCATTCACCTCTCCGACGTCGATGCTGCGCGTCGTCGTTCCGACAGCGACGCGCACGGCATCATCGAGGTCGGTTGGGAGGCCGAGGTCATGCGCGAGATGATTGAGCGTCCCACCGGGCAGGATGGCGAGCTCACATGCCCTTCCGCGTAGCGCATCGGCGGCTGTTGCGATCGAGCCGTCGCCACCGGCGACGAGCACGCGGCGCGCGCCAGTCTCGACGGCCTGTCGTACTCGCGCTCCGAGCTCGGTTGGCGCGATACGCTCCACCTGGAATGCGCCCGATTTGTCGAGAGCGTCGCACGCATCGTCGGCCGTACCGGCCTCGCGATTGACGAAGGCGAGTATCCGGCTCCCGCTCACGCGCTGCGACCTGCCTCCATGGCCTCCAGCTCCACGGTCGCCTTTCGCTCCAGCTTACCCCAGCCGACGACATGACCGCGAATTGCCGCCGCGAACGATTTAACAACGACCCAATACATAATCTGTCGATAGGCGAAGCGCTGGATGAAGATCAACCAGGTGAGCTGCCGGTCTTCACGCGGCTCCATGAGAAACGCGATCATCGCAGCGGCCCAGTCGACGAGCAGGAAGACCGCGTAGTACGTCAACACCTGCTCGAGATTCACTAGGGCATAGGTTGCGCCATGAGAGGTCCGCGTCGCCCACACCGAGAGAAGGCTGAAAACGAACATCAAATCGGCGATCGGCGAGAGCGCTGGCAGGAGCAGCTGAAAGAGCCACACGTTAGGCAGCGCGATCCAGCCCAAGGTTCCGTACCGGCGATGGAAGAGCGTGCCGCGATGCTTCCAGGCACACTGGAGCGTGCCGAACGACCAACGGAAACGCTGGCGCGCGAGAGCGCGCAACGTATCCGGCGCTTCCGTAAGCGCGATGGCGCCGTCCGCGTAAGCGACGGAGAAACCGGCACGCCGCACAGCCAGGGTCAAATCCTGATCTTCGGCAAGTGTGTCCTCTCGAAATCCGCCCACCTGATGCACCACGGAGCGACGCCAGGCGCCGACGGCGCCCGGTACGACCGTTATGCAATCGAGCAACGAAAAGGCGCGCCGATCGAGGTTCTGGCTCGTCACGTACTCGAGCGCCTGCCATCGGGTGACAAGATTGATCCGGTTGCCAACTTTCGCATTTCCCGCCACGGCGGCGACGTGCTCGTTGGCGAGGGGTTGGACGAGCTCCGCGATCGTATCACGCATGAACAGCGTGTCTGCGTCGAGGGCAACGATGATCTCGTGCTGCGCGTGCGCGATGCCGAAGTTGAGTGCACTTGCCTTACCACCGTTGGCCTTGTCGAACACACGCACTTGCGCGTGGTGTCCATGCGTCGCCCGAGCCTGCTGATACGTGCCGTCGCGCGAGCCATCGTCGACGACGACGATCTCGAGCGGACCGGCATACTGCTGCGCAAGCAAGCTGTCGATGGTCTGGCTGATGACCTTCTCTTCGTTGTATGCCGGAATGACGACGCTCACCGCAGGTGCGAACGTCGTCGGCAACGAGCGATCCTGGTGCCGCTTGATGCGCTGGATGAGCGCGAGCGCTCCAATCACCACCAACCGGCCAACGCCGAGCACGACGGCGATCGTGAAGATCCAGAAGAGGAGCCACTCGACGATACCCAGAAGCCCGAAGCCGCCGATGAGGAGCACCCGCTCCATCCCACCCATCGCGCCTAACGGCGGCATCGCCTCGTCGCGCGTGAGCCCGGCGAGTTGAGAGACGAGAACGAGCGTGTCGCCCCGCGCGCGTAGCGAATCGATGAGCGGACCGAGCGCGGCAAGCGTGTTGGCGCGGTTGCCGCCGCCGTCGTGGAGGAGCACGACATTGCAAGCCGTGGTGCGCTGTCCCCGGGCGAGCGAATCGGAGCAATCGCCGCGGTCGGTTGGATCCTCCGGTCGAGTGTCGAGTACGTTCTTGATGATCGAATCCGGTGGCGGATTCTGCCAATCCTCCGAATCCACGTGTAGTCCGACCGTGATGTAGCCGCGCTCCGTTGCGAGCGCCACGGGAACGAGCTCGTTCCGCGTCGTCGGCTCAGCGTCGCCGAAGTATGGAGGCCGGAAGAGCGCGGTGCGTCGATCGAGCATGGCTTCGATGAGA
Source organism: Gemmatimonadaceae bacterium (assembly GCA_036496605.1). Taxonomy (NCBI): domain Bacteria; kingdom Pseudomonadati; phylum Gemmatimonadota; class Gemmatimonadia; order Gemmatimonadales; family Gemmatimonadaceae; species Gemmatimonadaceae bacterium. Next base: position 71,361 of record DASXKV010000068.1, read on the forward strand.
CGCTCGTTGGCGTCGAGCTCGATCTCGGTGCGCTTGCGGCCCGTTAGGCCGAGATTCGGATGAGAATAGGTGTGATTCCCGATCTCGTGCCCCTCGCTGTAGATCCTCCGCAGGAGCGGCAGGTGGGCGTCCGCATTCTCGCCAATCACGAAGAAGGTCGCCTTCACACCGCGTGAACGGAGCGTGTCGAGGATCGGTCCGGTCCAGGAAGGATCGGGCCCGTCGTCGAAGGTGAGCGCAACCCAGTGGGGGTGTATCTCCTGCGCGCCGAAGCGTTGGACGATGTACGGCGTTGGATAGCTCGTGAATTCCTGCCCGACGATCAATCCGTTCGTCGAGTCGACCCTGATACGCCGAGTACCAGCCACCGGCTGGGCACGAATGCGCAGGATTTCCCCTTCGCCATCGATCTCCGGGTCGTAGCCGGGAAGGGCTGTCGTTAGGCGCTCGGGGGAGAGCAGGTGCCCGTCGTCGTCCAGTGCGCGCCAGAGCGATGGATCCTCGGAGCCCAGTCGCCAGAAAGCCACGCCCGCGACACCTAACGACTGCGCCACCTTGATCTGGTTATACGCGGTAACGCCGTCGAGATACCAGATCTCGTGGTCGGTCGAGTCGGGGCTTTCGAATGTCACGACCGGGTTCAGCGACGCGCGATCCATGCGCACGACGGCGCCGCTGTCGCGGAGCACGCGCATGACGTCCTGAAACGTGGCTTCGTCCGCGGCGATTTTCCCGTTGCGGTCGTTCCAGTCGTAGCCATAGGCGCCGACCATGAGTATCAACTTATCCCGCGGGACGATCGCAGCGATGGCGCGCGCGCGGTCCGCGTAGAATTGCTGGCTTGCCACTGGGCCCGGATCGCCACCGCTGTAGTGCTCGTCGAAGATCATCGCGAATACCTGATCGACGGATCCGGCGATCTCGCGGAGATCACGGTCATCGATCGAGGCAGGAACCGCATAAGCGACGGACTTGCCGAGCGGTCGCAGCGAGTCACGGAGCTCGCGCGTGAACAGCATCGCGAGCTCGTGCAGATGCGGGAAATTGTCCGCCGCTTCGAAGTCGACGAGCACGCCAGCGAGTCCGTTCGCGCGCACCACCTGCGTGAGCTGCCCAATTGCCCGCGCCCGCGCCGCGGGCCGCGTCAGTAGCGCCTGCAGCTCGTGCTGCCCGAACTGCTGCGCGACCGAGTTGAAGTTGCTCACCATCAGCATCAGTCGCGGCCGCCTCTCGACCGGCTCCTCGAGGACGCGCGCCATCGCCCGCTTGCCGCTCAGCGTGTCGACACGTAGCGAATCGCCACCTCGTGCGACGAATGCCCACTCGAGAACGACGAGATCGAGCTGCCGGAGATTGGCATCCAGGGACGCGTACGAGTTGTCGTCCCAGTTGACGAAGAAGCCGCCGATCAGTGGGTCGCCTGCAGGCGGACGCTTCTGCCCGTTGGACGGAACCGAAGGCATCCGGGTGACGTGGCGGGCTGGCGGAACATGACGGAGGCTCGTGGCCAGAGCCTGCTGAAAGCGGCGCTTGGCGAGGAGTCGTGCCCGCTCCGTGAGCCTAACGATAGGCTTCCGCGTGAGCGACTGCGGGTGAAGCGTCGGGATGTTCGGAGCAAAGAGCAGACTCAGACCCAGAGTCAGCCCGATCGCGGTCGTGATCACGCCGAGGACGATGGCTGCGCGCCGTATGCGCTGCCATCGCCGGCCGGATCTGTCGATGAAGACGGGGGTGCGGTGCTGCATGGAGAGAGAATCGAATGATAGCAGAGGGGCTAGGGCGACGCGTCAGGCGCTGGGGTCAAACCCCAGCCCTTAGCCCGAGACCAGACCCTAGCCCCTCGATTGGACGAACGAAAACCGGGGACCGATAGGTCCCCGGTTTACTGCCGCAGGCAACAAAGTAATTGTTACGCCGCCCAGAATCCGCAGAGGGCGCGGCCGTCGGGCGATTCGCGGAGCTTCTCGAACGCCCGTTCTCTGATCTGGCGAATGCGCTCACGAGTAACGCCCATGAGGGCGCCGATCTTCTCGAGCGTCATCGCCTCGGAACCCTCCTCGAGGCCGTAGTAGAGATAGAGAATCTTGCGCTCGCGGGGCGAGAGGTATTTTCTGAACACGCGATCGATGAACTCGCGCATGAGCTTGTAGTCGCAGCGGTCTTCGATGTCCGCGCCATCGACGCCGGCAAAACGTTCGCCGAGGGTCGAGGCTTCTCGATCAGACCTGTCGATGGGGGCGTCGAGCGAAACTTCGGTTGCCGACATCTGCTTCGCCGCGCGGACCGCCTCGGGCGTTTCTTCCAGCAGGCGGCTGGTCTCTTCTTCGGTGGGGTCGCGCTTCAGAACTTGAGCGAGGATGGTCTCGGCGCGAGCCAGACGAATGAGCTGCGAGTTTTGGTTAAGTGGGATCCGGACCGACCTGGTTTGCTCGGCGAGAGCCTTGAGAACCGCCTGTCGGACCCACCAAACCGCGTAAGAGATGAACTTCACGCCCTGGTCCGGATCGAACTTCCGCACCGCCTTGAGAAGTCCCTCATTCCCAATGGCGACGAGCTCTGAGAGATCGAGTCCGTGCCCTTGGTACTTTTTCACATAGGAGATGACAAAACGCAGGTTGGCGGTGACCAGTCGCTCTGCCGCCTTTTCGTCGCCTCGCTGGGCGCGTCGGGCTAACCGTCGCTCCTCTTCCGGGTCATCTATAAGAGGCAGCTTTTGAATATCCTGCAGGTACTGGTCGAATGCGGTCGAGGGCGAAGAACGAAAGTAGCCTCTGGTAGACCTGGTCTCCGTCACTTGCTCCATACACGCTCCTCACCGCGGGGGTCAGTGGAGCGAGCACCATGGCGGGGCGGCGGCGCCCATCGCGCGATAGTCTCGCGAGAGGTAGGGCTAGGGGTCAGGGGCGGCTAGGGTAATGGCAGGCTTTCGAAGCGTCAATACTGAATTGTGAGCTTCGTCTCATCAAAATGGCCGCGAATCCCAAGCGTAACGAGTTATCCGCCGGTGTGACGGCTAGTTAGAGGTTACTTCACTTTGGCCACGAAAATTTGAGGGCCGCTTCGTCCCCAGCGAAGCGGCCCCCTATTTGTCGTTACAAAACGATACGGCGGCTGCCGAAGAGCGCCTCAGCCCGCTGGCGGCTGCGGCCCCGAACCCGGTGGTGGCGGATCTCGAGGCCTCGTCCGGCTCGTCGCCATCAAGACGCCGATGCCCAGCAAGACAATGACCCCAACGACGATCCAAGTCTGCGGGATGTTGAGCAGATAGGCGCCAAACGCGAGCCCAACGGTCAGGATGATAAATCCGATAAGGTAGGTCGCGAAGGAAGACATGTCACAAAGGGGCTAGGGTTTTGGGGCTAGGACTAGGGCGTCAGGCGGCGGCAATTTGCGCCGAACGCTAGCACTAGGCTCTAGGCCCTGGACCCTTCCGCACCTCGCATACCACCAGCCTCTACTTCGCGGCCCCCGCCTGCACGACCTGGAGCTCCGGCCGAGGTAAGAGCATCGCCGTTCCGTGCTGGCGGCCAAAGATCGTCGCCTCTCGGCAGGTCGGCACCCAGACATCGATATGGGCGCCGCGAATCTTCGATCCGGTGTCATCGATCAGAAAGCGACCGAGATACTTCTCACCGGCGTAAAGCTCGATATATCGGGACAGCGGGAAGAGCTTTCGATCCGCAGCGACGATCCCGGGCCGAACATAACGCCCGCGCCGTGTAGTGCCGCTCAGACAATAAGCGGTCACCAGCACGGGCACCGGCTCTCCTGCTCTGAGCGGCCGATGCATCGTTTTCGTCCAACTCTTCGTTGCGGCGAGAACAAGGACTCCTTCGAGCGGAACCGGCTCCATGGGCGCGGCGCGCGGGATGGGTGTGGCAGCAACGACTTCGGCGGCGGCTCGTGCGTGGGCCGCGGCGCGTTGCTCGTCCCGAATGCCGAAGGCGATCACGATACCGAGCGCCAGCGTCGCGAGGGCGAGCCCGCTCGAGAGCGCGCCTAACGAGGCGAGCGCGCCCAAGCGATGCTGTAACCGCCGAGTCATTGCAGAACCTCGAGCACGATGTCGTCGGACACCGCAGTGCCCCAGCCGCGATCGCCGCCGGCCATCGCGCCAATGCGCGCCGGCAACGCGTACTCGACGACTCCGCCCCGCACCTTCTTATCACCGCGTGTCGCCGAGAGAATCTCGTCAGGCGTTTGGTTCCTGGGACGCGCGGCAGGCAGACCCGTGCGCTCGATTCCTTGGCGAAGTCGATCAGTGGTTCCCGGTTCGGCGATGCCTAACCGCTCCGCGACGCGACTCTCGAGCACCATTCCCACCGCGACTGCCTCACCGTGGAGCATGCGAAAATCGCTGCGGAGCTCGATGGCGTGACCGATGGTGTGGCCGAAGTTGAGCGTCTTTCGAACTCCACCTTCCCGCTCGTCACGCTTCACGACGTCGGCCTTGATCGAGACGCTACGCACAACCACGCGCTCGAGCGCAGCCGCAGCGCTGCGACTGCCAGCGACGATGTCGGGCGCGGCGCCGACGACGTAGTCGAAGTAGCCGGCGTCGGCGATGACGCCGTGTTTGATTGCTTCCGCGAGGCCGGCGCGCAGATGCTCCTGGGGCAGCGTGCGAAGCACGTCCGGATCGACGACGACAGCCGCTGGCTGATAAAACGCGCCGACGAGATTCTTGCCGGCAGGCGTGTCGAGGCCGGTCTTCCCACCGATCGAAGCGTCGATCATCGCAAGAAGGGTCGTCGGCACTTGGATGTACGGCACTCCGCGCATGTACGTCGACGCAACGAAACCGGCGAGATCGCCGACGACGCCACCGCCCACCGCGATGACCGCCGCGTCACGTCCGAACCCGTCGGCGAGCATCAAATCTGTCAGAGTGCTCCACGTCGCTCGCGTCTTCTGCTCCTCGCCGGGTGGAATCGTGTAAAGTCGAGTGCGGCCTTCGCCCAGTGCGGCGCGCACCCTCCCACTGTAGAGTGGGGCGACGCTCTCGTCGGAGATCACAGCGTAGCGATGCGCCCGGGCCGTCGCGGCCGCCACGCGTCCGATTTCGGCGAGTGCGCCTCGCGCGATGAGCACGCGATATGTCGGAAGCTCAACCTCGACCGGATCCATGATTAGCGGACGGTCTTAAGACGATTCCGGTTACGATGATGTGACGGAGATCACCATGTGACTTCGCCCGTTCCTGCGCGGCGATTCGCCACCCTCGCGAGTGTGAAAAGCAGATCAGAGAGCCTGTTGAGATAAATGACGACGACATCGGGTATTTTCTCGCTCTCTCCGAGCGCGACGACGCGTCGCTCGGCGCGCCGGCAGACCGTTCGGGCGACATGCAGGGCCGCCGCTTTTGGTGAGCCACCGGGAACGATGAAGGACTTTAGGGGTTCGAGCTCACCATCCCCCTCGTCGATCGCGTATTCCAGCTGCGTGATCCGGTCGGCGTCGACGCGTGCCTTCTCGAGGTGCTGGCGCATCTTTTCGCGGTCGGGTGTTGCTAGCAATGCGCCAATGGCGAAGAGATCGCGCTGAATTGGAACGAGCACTTCATCGATGCGCGGCAGCTGCTCGATCGATCTGGCGAATCCGATCGCTGCATTGAGCTCGTCGACGTCGCCGTAGGCTTCGACGCGTGGGTGGCTCTTGGCGACACGTCCGCCACCAAACAAGCCGGTGTCTCCGGAATCGCCAGTACGGGTGTAGATGCGCACGTTCGAGGTGCTAGGCTGCTTAGGTGTTAGGTACTCGGTGCTAGCAGTGTGAAGTCTAGCACCGAAGCACCTATCACCTCAGCTAGCCCCTTACCCCGAGGCTTTTCTTCCACCAACTCCGATTCAGCGCCGACTTCAGGTTCGTGAACTCCGTGTCCTCGTCGTCGACGGTCGGTGGCTGGTAGGATCCTGGGAAGAGTTGCGCGAGATGGGTCTCGAGCTTGTCGGGGCTCGCGACCTCTTGCTGCGCCAGCACCCACTGGTCCAGAGCGTGGCCGAGCGCCGCGGCGGTGGGCCGACGCGACGGATCGCGCTCGAGGGCGGCGAGTATGATGCGCTCGAGCTCCTCGTCCAGATTGGTGACGAGATCGCGGATCGATGGCAGCGGATCGACGGCAATCTCTGCCAGCGCTTTGGCCGTGATGTCCTCGCGGAAGAGCCGCTCGAGCGCGAGGAGCTCGTACAGCACGAGACCGAGCGAGAACACGTCGCTGCGGCCGTCGACTGCGAGACCGGTGAGCTGCTCCGGACTCATGTAATGCTTCTTCCCGATGCGAATGCCATCCGATGCGGGATCGATCGAGGTGCGCGCTTTCGCGATTCCAAAATCGGCGAGCTTGATGTGGCCGTCCCAGGTGACCATCACGTTTCCAGGCGACACGTCGCGGTGGACGATGTCGAGACGATGGCCGTCGGGTCCAACGAAATTGTGCGCGAAATCGAGGGCGCGGCAGACGCGGCTGGCGATGTACGCCGCGAGGGTCTGCGGCATCGCTCGTCCGACGTCTCGATGGCGATCGATGATGCTGCGCAGCGTTGGGCCGGGAATGAACTCCATCGCGATGAAGTAGTCGCCAGCCACTTCACCGAGCTGATAGATCTGCACGATGTTACCGTGCATCAGGTTGGCGGAGAGCTTCGCTTCGTCGATGAAGAGCTGAAGGAATTCCGGCCGCTGAGCGTAATGAGGATGAATTACCTTCAGCGCGATGCGCTTGGAGAAGCCAGAGGGTCCGAGCTGCTGGGCTTCGTAGACCGTCGCCATGCCACCTTCGGCAATCTTGTTCACGAGCTTGAAAGTGCCGTGATACTCGAGGTGGCGATTCGGATCGATCATTAGCGCGGAGAGTTGAGCGCGGAGCGTGGATCGTGAGACGTGAGGGATGCACGAGACCGAATGTCGAGCGACTTCAAGTAGATTTCGCCGTGAGCGAAGCGAGCGGCTTGTATCAGTCCGGGCGAGCGGCGAACGTTAGCGGATGGCTGAGGAGATCAAAGACATTACCATCATTGGCGGAGGGCCAACGGGACTCTTCGCCCTTTTTTACGCGGGCATGCGAGGTGCGTCGGCGCAAATCATTGATGCGCTTCCGGACGCAGGCGGACAGCTGACCGCTCTGTATCCCGAGAAGTACATCTTTGACGTTGCCGGCGTTCCGCAGGTGCTCGCGAAGGATTTGGTGAAATCGCTCGTCGAACAGGCGGGACGCTTTCAACAGCCGATTCACCTGACGCACCGCGTGACCGGCTTAGAGCAGGACGGAAATCAGTTCGTCCTCGTCACGGAAAAAGACCGATTTCCGACGCGGACGATCATCGTAGCGGCTGGCATCGGAGCTTTTTCGCCCCGCCGGTTGCCGCAGCGATGCGCGGAGCCGTGGTACGGCCGCGGGATTTACGACGTCGTGACCGATCCCGAGGCATTTCGTGATCAGCGAGTGCTGATCATCGGCGGTGGCGATTCGGCGTTCGATTGGGGGACGCAGCTCATCGGACGCGCCTCACGAGTTGCGCTGGCGCACCGCAGCGATCGATTCCGGGCGCACGACGCAACGGTCGCCGAGTTTCGAGCGGCGGTAAGTTCGGGTAGCGCGGATCTCTACGCCTTCCACGAGCTGCACGACATCCAGTGCCGGAACGGAGGCGAGCACTTCTCGCATGTCGTGTTGCGTGACATCAAGGCGAAGTCGACGCGCGACGTCGAGATCGACGTCGTGCTGCCGATGCTCGGCTTCGTGAGCGACATGGGCGCAATCGGAGAGTGGGGCCTAACGATCGAGAAGGACGAGATCGTGGTGAACAGCCAGATGGAGACTGGCCGAGTGGGCATCTGGGCTGCGGGCGACGTCACGACGTATCCTGGAAAGCTCAAATTGATTGCGACAGGATTCGGTGAGGCAGCGACGGCGGTGAATCAGGCGGTCCACTGGATCTATCCCGAGAAGAAGGTCGCGCCTGGGCATTCATCGAACATGGCTATCTTCGGCCAGAAGGACGACTGAACGGCCGGGTGCCCAGGGACCAGGTCCACCGGCGACGACTTCTAGTGAGCGGATTGTAGAACGCGTTGCACTGCGCTCAACTGCGCATCGATCTCGATCGGCCGGTTTGCGTGCGTCGGCGCGGGCTCGGTTTCGCGGTGGTACTGAAGAAGGATCCCGGGGTCCTTGAGGATGTGCCCCGTCAGCACGGCGACCACCACCTCGTCGGGGCGGATCACGCCTCGCCTAACGAGCTCGCGAACTCCGGCGACACTGGCGGCGCTCGCGGGCTCGCAGCCGACGCCCGAGGCGTCGACGATGGCTTTGGCCTCGAGAATCGCGGCATCGGAAACGTCGAGGACGACGCCATTCGTCTCACGGATGACGCGCACGGCGCGGCTGTACGAGGCCGGATCGCCGATGCGAATCGCGGTCGCCACGGTCTCGGCGCGCATCGTGTGTCGCGTACGGAAATCGTCGCGATAGCTCGCGGCGAATGGCGCGGCGCCGGAGGCCTGCACCGCCGCAATGCGCGGCATCTTCTCGATCAACCCGAGATTGAAGGCGTTCTCGAGAGCAGCGCCGAAGGCTGACGTGTTTCCGAGATTGCCCGCGGGGAGCGTGATCCAGTCCGGCGCGCGCCAACTCAACTGCTGGAGCAGCTCGATCACGATCGTCTTCTGCCCAGCGATACGGTAGGGATTGATCGAGTTGGCGAGGTAGACGCCGAGATGCTCGGCGGCCTCGCGCGCGAGACGCATACAATCGTCGAAGTCGCCGCGAACGAGAAGCGTCCGCGCGCCGTACGCAAGCGACTGGGCGAGCTTGCCTAACGACACATGACCGCTCGGCACGAGGACGAGCGCGGGGAGCCCTGCGTGCGCGGCATAAGAGGCGAGCGAGGCGGCAGTATTTCCAGTGGAGGCGCAGGCAACGGCAGAGGCCCCGACCCGACGCGCTTGCGTGACCGCCACCGTCATACCGCGATCCTTGAATGATCCAGTCGGATTTGCTCCCTCATGTTTGAGCAGCAGCGCGTTGACGCCGGTCCATTTCGAAGCGAACGCGCGCTGCAGGAGAGGCGTATTCCCCTCGGGATGCGTCACGACATCGCTCGCCTTCGCATCGGGCAGGACCAGCTCCCGGTAGCGCCAGACTCCGGAGGCGTCGAGCGGAATCGCGTCACCCGCCACTGGGTCATACCCCAACGCCGCCGCGCGACGCCCATCGAAGCGCGCACGGAGCTTCTTTCCCCTCTCGGCTGGCGCCTTGTACTCCAGCGCCAGCAGTCCACCGCAGCGAGGGCATTGAGTGATGATCTCCAGCGCCCCAAGCTCGTTCCCGCAATCGTCGCAGCGTTGTTTCGTGTGCGACGTCTCGATCGACGTCATCGCGACCCCGCGATCTTGAGGACGTCATTGAGGACGCCGGCAGCGGTCACCGCCACGCCAGCGCCCGGGCCGGTGATGACGATCGGGTTGGTGCGATATCGCGACGTCGTTATGGCGAACTGGTTATCCGTACCCGTGAGCGTGGCAAACGAGCTGCCCAACGAAACACCGACGAGCCCGACGTGTACGCTGACTGGCGTTACGGTCGCGCGATAGCGCAGCACATTCTCCGCGGAGCGCGCTCGGTCTACTCGCTCGTGCCACGCGCGATCCATCTCGTCGAGTCGAGCGATGAATTGGCTCAAGGTCGCGTCGCGCAAGTGGGCCGGTACCAGTGACTCGACTTCTACGGCTTCGAGCTCGCCCTCGAAGCCGAGCAATCGGCTCAGAATCAGCGCCTTACGAGCGACGTCCATACCAGAAAGATCTTCGCGCGGATCGGGTTCGGTGTAGCCCAACTCCATTGCGGTACGGAGCGCCGCGGAGAAGGATGCACCGCGTCCGAGCTCGCCGAAGAGGTAGCCGAGCGTTCCCGAGGGGCAGCCTTCGATCCGCAGGATCTCATCGCCCGACTCCTGCAATTTCTTGATTGTGTCGATGATTGGGAGTCCGGCGCCGACGGTTGCTTCATGGAGCAGGCGTCGGCCGCGCGCCGCGGCGGCACGCCGCAGGCCTCCCGTCGAACCGCTCGCGGAAGCGAGTGGCCGCTTGTTGGCGAGCACGATGTCCATTCCGGCGTGCAGCGCGGTCTCGAGTATGTCGGCCGTGTCTCCAGCTGTGACGTCAACGAGGATCGGTCTCGAGAGCGCGTGCTGCGCGACATCGTCGAGCGCCTGGCGCGCGTTTGCGCGAATGCCGCCACGCATGTCGGCGAGTGCGACGCCTGACTCCTTTTCCTTGGTGAGCGCTGCAAGTTGGCGCCCGGGAATGCCGCGCGGATTGAAAACGTAGCCGCTGCTGTCGATGACCGCGACGACGCGAGCACCGTGTGGTCCCTGCGCTTCTTTCGCGGTCGTTAATTGCGCCCCGAGCTCGCGTCCGATGCGTCCGAAGCCGAGGATCACGACATCGGCTTTGTTCGATACGGACGCAGCGCCGCCGCCGATCTTGCTGAGACGGAACGCGTCGTGGACGGCGCGCTGAACGCGCGATGCGCTCTTCTCGTCCACGACCACGGAGATATTGAGCTCCGACGCGCCCTGTGCAATCGCGATGACACTTGTCTTGGTACTGGCGATTGCCTCGAAGAGCCGCGCTGCGACGCCGATCGTTCCGGCCATACCGAGGCCTACGATAGCGAGGATCGCCGCGCCTGGTCGCACGTCGATTCCTTCCACCTCACGTGCCTCGAGTTGCTGCGCAAAGGCGTCGCGAAGCGCCGCCTCCGCCTCGCTCGCGACGCTGCCGGGCACGGCGAGACAGATCGAGTGTTCGGAAGACGCCTGGGAAATGAGCGCTACCGAAATTCCAACCTTCTGCAGGGCGTCGAAGGCGCGCGCGGCGATTCCGGGAACGCCGACCATTCCGTCGCCCGAGATCGTGACAAGTGCTTGATCTCCAATGGTCGTCACCGCGCGCACGGGATGACGTTTCTCCGCGCCGCGATCTCGGCGGGTACAGATCTCGGTGCCAGCAGCATCGGGGTCGGCGAGGGGGCGGATGAAAAGCCGTGTTTTCTCGGTCAGACCGAGCAGCGCTCGCGGATGCAGAACCTTCGCGCCGTAGTAGGCCAGCTCCGCCGCCTCGCGCACGTGCACCCGCGGGATAAGCCGAGCATCCGGTACGGCTCGAGGGTCCGCGGTGAGCACGCCCGGGACGTCCTTCCAGAGCGTAACCGTCGTTGCGCCGTTGCCTAACGACCGCCCGAGCAACGTCGCGGTGAGGTCGGATCCACCGCGGCCGAGGGTCACGAGAGCGCCTTTCGGTCCACGCGCGATGAAACCGGGCACCACCGGGATTATGCCGCGCTCCATCCGTGGCGAAAGCTCGTCGCGGACGGCGCGCCCGGTACGCTCGAAATCCGGAGTGGCATTCCCGTGTCTGCCATTGGCGTGGATGACGCGTGTTGCGTCGACGTATTCGGCGGAGAAGCCGACGCTGACGAGCGCCGCGGTGAAAAGATGGGCTGCCAGTCGCTCGCCACGGGCAACTATGCGATCGGTCATGGCGGGCGTGAGTCGCTTCGGCGAGGCAGCGACCGCCCGAGCGATACGCGCAAGGTCGTCGAACTCGCGGTCCATGTTTCTCTGAAGACTCTTCAACTCGTTCGAGTCAATCATGAGCTCGCGCGCCGTGCGAACGTGACGGTCGCGCAATACCGCGATGAGTTCCGAAGTCCGAGCACGATCGCGACGCTTCGCCGTCGAGGCGATCTCGAATAATCCGTCCGTAACGCCGCCCATCGCTGACGCGATGATCGCAACGCCGTGCTGTTGGCCACTGGCGACGATTCCAATGGCGTGACGGATCGCTTCCGCGTTAGAGAGCGCAATACCGCCGAATTTGTGAACCACTGGATTCATGCCCCACAAAGTGCGACGGTATGGGCATCTGCTCCAGTAGGATGCCACAGCGAGTCCAGAGCGACGAGCCGTCACATTCAGCTCGTTGTCATTTCTTGCCTGGCTGCGAGCGAAAGCAGTGCACGTCTGGCTCGAAGAGCAGAGCGGGACGCCGTTCGTCTGACCCGGACGGCCCGAAGTTCGTCAAGCGACGTTCCACGCCGAGATGGACTCTCCCCGAATGGAAGTTCGCGCACATCAGCTCGACGTTCGCACACAACGAGGCGCTGTCTCGACTCAGCGTGATCGGCGCAGAGGTCATCGAGCGGTGGTCATCGCTCAGCGAGTCGAGGACAGTAGACAGAAAGTTGAGGATAGGACACCGCGACTCGTGGTCGGATGGCATCGACTCCAGGACAGGAGACCGCGACTCGTGGTCGGATGGCACCGACTCCAGGACAGATGACAGGGACTCGTGGTCGGATGGCACCGACTCCAGGACAGATGACATCTAGGCGTTGGTAGATGACATCGAGTCGCGGACAGCTCACGTGAGCAAGCCGTCAGCCGAGGTGAGGCGCCGGCAAGGTCACGTGAGGCGCCCTCCCAACGTCAGTGCAGCCGAAAAAGAAACCAAAGACGGCCTAACGATATCCACGCCGCGACGGACGCACACGGCGTAGCGGTTCTCTTGCGTCCACTACCATATATGGAGTTGCGCCATGGAAGGTCGACCGGAAGTCGTCTCGATGGCCCGACGCTTTTCCGATCGCGGCGAATGACCTCAGTGACGTGCTCAGTGACGCGTCCGCTCGCTCGCGACGCGAGACGAGCTGGGGTACGACGCTTGCCCATCCAGGAGTGGACCCAAGGCGAGGGATTGCAAGAGTCATGGTCGTTCGAGGTTATGACATCGCGGCGCTCGCGAAGAAGACCTGGGGCGAGATCGGGAAGGATAAGGTTTCCGTGTATGCCGCGCAGATGTCATATAGCCTCTTCTTCGCCCTCTTTCCGTTGCTGCTCTTCTTTGCCGCACTGCTGAGCCTCGTCGCCGATAGGCAAACCGTAATGGCCGAGTTCAACGGCCGCATTGCCGCGGCGCTTCCCGGCGATGTCGCCTCGCTGCTCGGCAAGACGATCGAAGAGGTGATCTTCGCCAAGGGCGCGCCGGGCTTGTTGTCCTTCGGCCTGTTGACGGCGGCCTGGTCCGGCTCGAGCATTTTCGGCGCGCTTCGCGCGGCGCTCAACGCGGCCTACGGCGTCGAAGAGACGCGACCCTGGTGGATGCAGTACCTGGTCCAGCTCAGCATGCTCATCGTCGCAGGCGCGGTTATAGTCGCCTCGACGATGATTCTCATCAACGGCGAGGGCATCGTTGCTTGGCTGGCCACTCATCTTGGCCTCGAGCGCATCACGACGCTCATCTGGACCGTGATTCAGTTTCCGCTGGCGTTCATCGCCCTCGTCGCCGTGCTCTGGATGATCTACTATGTTCTGCCGAACTGCCGGCACCAGGATAAGCGTATTCTCATCCTCGGCGCTCTCCTCGCGACGCTTCTCTGGATCGCGGCGACGCTCCTATTCCGGCTATATGTGCAGAAGTTCAATCAACTGAACCCCGCGTATGGCGCGATTGGCGCCATAATGGTTTTGCTGACATGGATGTACTACTCGTCGTACGTACTGCTTGCGATTGGCGAGCTGATGGCCGAGCTGCAAGCGGGGAGCGGCCGGGTCGACCAGCCCGTCGAGAAATCGCCCATGGCAGGTGCGTCGGTGCCACGGCGATATGCTCTGGTTCCCTCGCGCGGCGCGAGATCGGCGCGCTTCTGCGGCGCCTCGCTGAAGGCTCGGCGCTGTGCGCTATCGCTGCGACGCTCGGCTTTCTCCGTGTGCTCTCGCTCGTCGCCGGACTTGTTCTTGTGATCGGGGACCAATGGCTTCCGCAAAACCGCTTTGAGCTCGGCGCGTTGATCGTCGTGATCATCGCTGGCGCCTCAGCTGGGACGTTCACTCGCCGTGGCCTAACGATCCTCACACAGTGCCGTTGACAGCGGATCCAAACCGAATACTCACCGGAACGACGTCGGGCAGACGGCGTGACTCCAATTATCGCTTTTGGGGCGAATTGGCGTCGGGCACTCGCGTAGGCGACCAGACGACGACATCGAGCCGGGACGCAAAGGAGAGCCGCGGGGCAGTCGACGGAAGCTCGATACCCCCGGCGCTGGCCATCGTATTTACCGAAATATCGGCTTCGGCCGGTTGCAGCGGCCATGGATGATGATGAATTTCGGCGCAACGAATGCGTGCAGCGTGATCGATCGCGTACAGGGAATAGCGCTCAGTGAGCCAGTGATCGAGTGAGCCGGGCTTCGCGCGGCTGATCGGCCCAATCGGTCGATAGCGCGCGCTCAGCTCCGCCGGACGGCCGCGGGAGTCAATACGCCGGCTGTGATACTGGAGGGTGCCGTCAGCAGCGGCGCGGATGTTCATGCTCGCGCGAAAGTACGGAAGGAAATACGTCGCGCGGGCGGCAGCGACCGCGACGGCGCTACCAGCATCGAGGCTGAAGAAATAGACGCCAGGCTTGCTGCCTAAGGTGACATATGTTCGTACGTTGAGCTCCGGAAACTCCGAGACGATCGGAAGCGCCGGTAACCAGCGGGCGCGCAGATGACTGAGATAGAACGCCGCGATCGAGACCCACGCGCGTCCCTCGAAGAGATCGATGGGCAGGGATGGTGGAACGATACGTCGCAGTGCTTCGGCGTCGACCGGCCAGTGAGCGAACAGCAAATCGGTCCAGCGCTGCGCCATGATCCACGGACTACTCGGGAGCGGCCATGGGCGATGGCCAATTTCGCCCGTTGGATCTTCGGTCCAGAACATGTCGCCTAACGCGGATCGCGCGCCTGAAATCCCTCTGGGTGCCGCTGCTCGAGCTTTCGAATGTTCGCCACGGCGACGTCACCTAACGAGATGCCGAGCGCATCGGCGGTGACGGCGACACACCAGAGGACATCGCCGAGCTCCTCGACGAAACGTTCGGTGCTCGTTTCGCGTTGCTGAAACACGCGCTTCCGCACGAGGCCCAAGACCTCGCCCGCCTCTTCGGCCAATCCCGCGGCCGCGTCGAGCAGGCGCTCATCGGCCGTGAGCACAGGGTTGACGGTACGAAGGGCAGAGCGTTGGAAGTCGGCGAGATGCACAGGGGCCAGGGCTAGGGGATTGGGTCTAGGGATCGGGGCTAGAGAGGAGCTAGCGGAGCTGCTAGGTGCTAGGTGCTAGGTGCTAGGTGCTAGGTGCTAGGTGCTAGGCGCACCAATTACCTGGCACCTCCGTTCACCGATAGCTCACCCGCGGATCCGCCTTCGCATAGGCGAGATCCGTGATGAGATTCACCACCACGAAGACCGCGCTGAGAAATAGCACCGTTCCTTGAATGGCCGGCAGGTCGCGGCGGCCAATGGCGTTCACGACATAGCGGCCGATGCCCGGCCACGAAAACACCGTCTCGGTGAGAATGCTCCCGGTGAGATACGCGCCGAAGTCGAGGCCGACGACGGTAATGATTGGAATGAGTGCGTTCCGCAGGGCGTGCTTGATCGTGACCGCACGCTCGGCGAGGCCCTTGGCGCGCGCCGTCCTCACATAGTCCGCGCCCAACGACTCGAGCATTGCCGAGCGAGTCATGCGCGCGAGAAAAGCGATCGAACGCATGCCGAGGGCCAGGGCCGGAAGGATCAGGAAGCGCATGCGCCCGTAGCCGGATGGCGGCAGGACGCGCAGCGTGACGGCGAAGAGAAGAATCAGCAGCAAACCGACCCAATATACGGGGAATGAAATCCCGAGATAGGCCACGCCTAACGACAAACGATCGAACCATCCGCCCGGGGTGCGCGCACTCAAGACGCCGAGCGTGATGCCGACGACCACGGCGAGCAGCATCGCCGCGCCGGCGAGCTGGAGCGTTTTCGGAAAGCGCTCGCGAATGTCCTGCGTGATCGGCCGGTTCGTGATGTACGATCGTCCGAGATCGCCGCGGGCGACGCTCGCGACATAGTGTCCGAATCGCTGCGGGAGAGGATCGTCGAGATGGAGCTGCGCGCGTAGCCGCGCGATCGTCTCTTCGTCGGCGTGCTCGCCGATCATCGCCTGTACGGGATCGCCGGGCGCGATGTACAGCAGGAGAAACGCGACGAGAAGTACCCCGAAGAGCGTCGGCACCGCGAGGAGCAGGCGTCGCAGAAGAAAGGACATTCAGGGCGTGGAGGGAGGAGCGTTGCGCGTGGAGCGCGGAGCGTTCGGCGCGACGTGTGGGGCACTGTCCGCAGGTGTGCTCTGCCCTCCGCGCTCCGCGCTCAGCGACACATCGAGCCAGCGCTGGCCATTGAAGATCACCGGCGGACGAAATCCCTTGACCCACGGTTGGACGGCATACAGCTCGTTATAGAAGTACAGAAACATCATCGGAGCGTCGACAAAGCCGATCGAATCGGCGCTTCGCAGGAGAGCCGCGCGTTTCGTCGCATTCAACTCTCGTCGCGCGGCCAGCACGGTGGAATCAAAGCGCGTATTGGCGTAGAACGACACGTTTCCACCCGATCCTTTGTTGCCGCTGTACAGCAATGGATAGAGAAAGTTCTCCGCGTCGGGATAATCGGCGTACCAGTCCTTAAGAATCATATCCGTCTCGCCCTTTCGAGCAGCCGCTCGTGACGCGGCGGACTCTCGCTGCACAACCTTCGTCCGAATGCCGACGGCGTTCAAATACGCCTGGATCGTCTCTGCGATGCGGACGTAGATCGGGGTCATGGACACCCACAGCTCGACGTCAATTCCGTTCGGATGGCCTGCGGCGGCAAGAAGCTGTTTCGCTTTGGCGGGGTTGAAAGGATAGGGACGACGAGCGCTGTCATAGCCAGCGAGTGCCGGTGGAATAACGCCAGCGGCTCGTGTGCCGCGCCCTGCGACGAGTCGCTCGATGATCGTATTGATGTCGACTGCGTAGTTGATCGCCTGACGGACGCGCGGATCGACGAGCGGGCCGCGCGTGGTATTGATTCCAACGTACACCAGCTCGAGCGCGGGGGTGGAGCTGAGCATCGGGCGACGGCTTTCGTCATCCTCCCATTCACGGATTTGGCCGGCTGGTATCTGAAGGACATCGACGTTCCCGCTCTCGAACTCCGCGACGGACGTGCTAGGCTCGGCAATGATCCGCGCCTCGAGGGACTCGGCCTTTGGTGGGCCGAGGAAGTACTGATCGTTCCGGGCAAAGAGGAGATAGTCATCGTGGTGCCAGTCGATCAATCGCCAGGGTCCGGTACCTATCGGTCGCTCGCCAAAGTTCGGTGCGATGCGTTGCGGAACGATGGACGCAACTGGCATCGCGAGCAGCTTGAGGAATGCGGCGAGTGGCTCCTCGAGCGTGACGACGATCGTGCTGTCGTCACGCACGGAAAGCCCGGCGACGGTCTTTGCTTTCTGCGTGTGAAAATCTCGGGCGCCCTTGATCGGATACAGAAACTCGCTTGCAGAGCTCCTGGTACTGGGCTCGAGCGCTCGCTCCCAGCTGGCGACCACGTCGCGCGCGCCGAAGGAACTGCCATCGTGGAAGTGGACGCTGCGGCGCAGGTGAAACGTGTATGTGCGGCCATCCGACGAGAGGTCCCATCGTTCGGCGAGGCCCGGCTCGACCTGCGCCGTTGGGGTAAAACGCGTCAATCCGTCGAAGATATACCCGACGGCGCGGCCCGTCGGTACATCAGTCGAGAGTGCGGGATCGAGCGAGCGTGGATCGTAGTTGTCGCGTGAATCGATGAGCGTGCGTCGATCGGGCGCTACATCGCCGCCAAAGCACGCGACGAGCGCGGCGAGACCGACGAAGAAACCGCGGCGCACGCCGCGGTATAACGGGGAATTCTCGATGCGCGTGGGAGAAGATGGGCGCCGTTGACACGCTAGCATGCGCGCGAGAACTTACCCGGCCGCGCCGCGAAGCGTCAATCATACGTGCCCGCGCATTGACGTCGTGATGCCGGGCGCGTCCTGTATCGACGGGCGTGTGGGCACTCCCGAACCAACGGGGCGGGTCGTGGTATGTAGGGGGAGCGCTCTCATACGAGGTTCGAATGTCCGCACAGAGTGATCTGCTTCGTGCCGAGGAGCCAGGCGTGGACCCGAATTACAACTACCGGCCGCTTGCTGACGCTCGCCCCGACGATGCGCCGCTCGTGTTGAATCGTTCGGGAGGATCATCACTCACCGCGCCGAATTGCCGCCGGCGGTGATGCGGCGATTCTTTTTCGCGCTGCTGGCTTGGGCGGGTGTCGTCCTCGGGCTCCTGGCGGGGGCCTCGTCGGCGAGCGCGCAGGATATTGGGTGTGACCCCGGCGATCGGGAAGTGCGGAGCCTCGACTTCATCGGCAATCACGCCTTCACCGACGACGAGCTTGCGTTGCGCATCGCGACGACGCCGTCGACATGGTCGCGACGACATCTGAAAGTGTTCGGGACGCGGCGCTGCCTCGACATGGACGAGCTGGTCCGCGACAAGTACCGCCTGCAGCTACTGTATCGACAGGCGGGCTACTACAACGCCAAGGTCGACACGCTGCTCACGCCGGCCGGGCCTGATCAGGTCAACGTCAAGTTCCTGATCGACGAAGGGAAGCCTGTTCTCATTTCGCGCCTAACGATGGCGGGCCTCGATTCCGTCAAGAATCGTGAGCAGATCCTAAGTGGCTTGTGGGTGGCAGTCGGGAAGCCGTACGACTTCAATCGAATCCAGGCCGATGTGGCGACGGTGCTCGCGCGGCTGCGCAACGTCGGCTATCCGCAGCCGGACTTTCTGCGCAATTATGACGTCGACAGAGACTCCCTAACGGCGCACGTCGCGATCACCTTTTTGCCCGGTCCCCTGGTGCGCATTGGCGCCGTGAACGTCTACGACACGCCTAATAAGGGGAAGAAGCAGGAGATCAGCGATCGAATCATTCGCAAGCTCGTCGGCATCGGTCCTGGCGACACGTTCAAGGAGCAGGCGCTGATCGACGCGCAGCGGAATCTGTACCAGACGAGTGCCTTCAGATATGTAGAGGTCGTGCCTGTGGTCGATACGGCGAGGCTCGTCGCCGATTCGACCATGGATCTCAAGGTTACGCTGATCGAGGGCTACATGCGCGACCTCAACACTGAGTTGGGTTGGGCGACCCTCGACTGCTTCCGCGCCCGCGCGCAGATCGTCGACAAGAATTTCCTGGGTGGCGCGCAACGACTGGAGCTAACAGGTCAGGCGTCGAAGCTTCTCTGGGGCGTGATGCAGACTGATTTCACCCGCCAGAACCTCTGTCGCTACGACTATCTGAACGAAGACCCGTTCAGCAAATCCAACTACTCCTTGAACGCGACGCTTCGTCAACCGGCGCTCTTCGGGACGTGGGCGACCCCGTCGTTCTCACTCTACACGGAGCGACGGAGCGAGTACAAAGCGTATTTGCGTACGACCTACATCGGTGGCGAAGCCTCCCTGCTCAGAGCGCTGTCGTCGACGGCGTCGCTCCGCGTCGGCTACAACATCGAGTATGGAAAGACGGAGGCTGACCCAACGCTCCTCTGCGCTGGCTTCAGTCGCTGCGATTCCGCTTCCATTCGTCAAACTCTCAGCCTGCTGCCCTTGGCGGTATTCAGCGTTGCGGCAGCACGCGTGCGTACCGACAATCCCGTGAACCCGACGGACGGGTACGCAATTCGAGCGGAGTCACGTAACTCGGCGACTTTCCTCGGATCGAGCTCCCAGCTCACTTTCGTGAAGGGTGTTGGCGACGCGGCGTGGTACCATCCAGTTTCAGGCGGTGTCCTCGCACTACGCCTCCACGTTGGATCAGTCTGGGGCGGCGCCGACGTGAATGGCGTTACACAACCGCCGCAGCAGGAGCGTCTCTATGCCGGAGGCGCCGCCAGCGTTCGAGGATATCCGCAGAACGAGCTGGGATCGCTACTCTACGTTTTCGAGGACACCTCACAGAAGCAGATCCAGATCAAACACGTTACCCCGGACACGGTCTATTTCGTCTTTAGCGACTCTGCGAAGCAGAACCGAGTTGTACCGGTGGGCGGCAACCGCCTTTTGGTTGGGAGTGTCGACTACCGAGTGCGCTCGCCGATTCTCCCGAGGCTCTTGCAGTTCACGTTTTTCACGGATGCAGGCACAGTTTGGAACTGGGATACCAGGTTTCCTCTTGGCGGATTCCACCCCAGCTACACCCCGGGAATAGGGCTCCGGGCCTTCACTCCGCTCGGGCCCATTCAGATCAATGCGGGGTACAACCCATCCGACCCGGTCTTAGGTCAGGCGCTGTTCACGCCGAACCGGGATCTCGCGCAAAAAGGCGGCTTCGTCAACGTGTATTGTGCAGTGCCGGACGGAACGTCCGCTGCAGATGCATCGAAATCATTTTTCAAGAACGGCCAGTGGCAGCAGGTTCCAAATACGGTGTGCAATCCCACTTATCGGCCGTCGCTGCCGGCACATTGGTACAACAGATTTACCATTACTTTCTCGATAGGTCCCGAGTTCTAATCGTCTAGTCCCTGTATGATCAGGCGTCGCCGGCTCGTCGCTCTCGTCAGCGCCGTTGCGTTGCTCGTGATCGGGTTCGTGACGGTCGTCACGGGCCTGTTCGTGACGCATACGAGCTACGGGCAGGAAGAACTGCGGCGCCTTTTCCAGGGACAGTTGGCGAGCGTGATCAAAGGCAAAGTGTATCTGGGCGCGGTGAGCGGCGGCTTCCTCACCGGCATCCAGATCGATAGCCTCGCCATTCGCGATGCGGACAACGACTCGTTGCTCCTCAGCACCGGACGCATAACGGCGAGCTATGACCCGCGCGACGTGATCGACAAGCGTCTCTTGTTACGCGATGTCGACGTCGAGCATCCGGTGATCTACATCCGGCAACACGCGAGCGGCCGATGGAACGTGAAGGAAGTCTTCGGCGGCTACGAGAAGAAAAGCAACGGGCCGAAGACGCCCGGTCGGAATTTCGGTGACTTCTTCGTCATCGATTCGGCTCGCGTCCACGACGCGACATTCGTGCTGCAGATGCCTTGGACGCCCGATGACACGTTGCGCGGAGCGAAGCTCGACAGCGCCGTCAAGAACACGCTTTCGCGTCCGGACAAGGAGATCCGCCGAGTGATCGACGAAGGGAAACCGGGATACGCGCGGACGTGGCGGTGGACGAAGCTTTCCGCAGTCGCCTCCCACATCCGCCTCGCCGATCCGGATAGTGACAAGCTGGGCCGCCTCTTCGTATTCGATTCGGTTCAGTCGGTCGAGAGCGACCCTCCGTTCAAGTTCCGCAACATTCGAGGTTCATTGCGCAACCTCGGCGATTCGATCTGGCTCGACGTCGCGCACTTCGATCTCCCGCAGTCGACGGGCTCGGGCAAAGGAAAGATCGTTTGGGGCAGCGATCTCCCGGTCCGCTACGATCTCGCCATCACCGGTGATTCGGTCGCGCTCAACGACGTCGCGTGGGTGTACCCGACGCTGCCGACGACGGGGGGCGGCAAGACCACACTGCACATCGGCAACGAGCCGACCAACCTGCACATCATCGATTATAAGCTTACTAACATGGACGTGACGAGCACCGGCTCGCATCTGATCGGCGACATGACATTCGCCGTCGGAGGGCCAGTGCTGGCCGTGAAGGACGTGAAGATGTCGGGTGCGCCATTCGACTTCGATCTGCTGCGGGCGCTGAATGGCAAACCCTTTCCGGTCGACTGGCGCGGGCAGCTCTACGGTAGCGTGCGCGCTCGAGGCGGACCGCTCGATCGATTCTACGTCGACGAGAGTAACGTGATCTTCCGCGACGCCCACGTGCCTGGCGCCAACTCGCGCGTCGGCGGTCATGGTGAGTTGAACATCCTGCAACCGGCGCTCACCAGCTTCCGGAGTTTCGCGGTCAACGCCACGTCGGTCGATCTGCGGTCGATCGAGTTCCTGTATCCGAACTTTCCGCGACTCGGCGGGACCATTTCCGGAACCGCGACACTGGACTCCTCGTGGCTCGACATTCGGTTCGCGAATGCGGATATCATCCATCGCGATGGTCCCGGTGAACCGTCGCACCTGACGGGAAGCGGGCGCGTGACGTGGGGACCGAAGTTCATGACGTACGACATCGACGCCCAGGCGCAGCCGATCTCGTTAGCTATGCTGGCGCGATCGTATCCCAAGCTGCCACTCACCGGCTTGATGAGCGGGCCGGTGAAAGCGAACGGCACGATCGAAGACTTGCAGCTGACGACCAACCTGCAGGGACCGGCGGGAGCGCTGAGCTTCGACGGCCGCATCGACATCGATCCGCCAAGCTACGGCATTCACGGCACGGGCCAGGCGACCGGGCTCGCCCTTCACGAGCTGCTCGATCCGACGCGGCTCGATGGCCCCGTGAAGCCGGCGACCGTCACCGCTCGGTACGAGATCGGATTGAGCGGTGACTCTCTCCCCGATCTCGAGGGGAACGTCTCGGTCGATGTCGCGCGCGCCAACGTCGATGGATTGCGGATCTTCCCGTCCACGGGGCGGCTTCGCTTTGCGGACAGGCGAATCTTCGTCGACACGCTACGCCTCGAGACGACGGCGGCAACGGTTCTCGCTCATGGCGCCCTCGGTCTGCCGCACGGGATTTCGGACTCGCTCCGGTACCAGCTGATCGTCGATTCGTTAGGCGGCCTCCGCCGATACCTCGTGAGTAGGACACCGGAAGACACCGCCCTCGCCGATTCACTCGGCGGGCAGGTGACGGTGAACGGTACTGCGTACGGGCGGGTCGATAGTTTGGACGTGGCCGGCGCAGTGATCGGCAACGGCTTGCTGGTGGGCAAGAACCGCGGTCGCATCGTCGGCGGACGATTTGCGATTCGTAATATCCTCAACGATCCCGTCGGCAACGCGTCGCTGCGGTTCGATACCCTCACTATAGCCGGCGTCGTCCTCGACTCGCTCGGTGCCGATCTCCGCCTCGCGGGGCGGTCGCAGGCGACCTTTGCCATCGGTGTTCGCAGTGACAACGGTCCGAGGGCCAACATGGTCGGCACCGCGATAGCGACCGGCGGCGCGATCGGTGGCCGTCAGGCATCGACGCGCTTCGCGATCGACTCGTTGGGCCTCACGATCGGGGACAGCAAATGGCGGCTCGCCGGCGGCTCGCATGTCACACGCGACACCCTCGGTCTCGCGATCGATTCGCTGGTGTTGGTGAATGGCGCCGGCGGCCGGATCGCCGTGCGCGGCTCGGCACCCCAGTCGGCCCCGGTGTCGCTCGACGTCGCCGCCGACAGCGTTGGTCTCGTCGACCTGGGCGTCCTGGGACAATTGCCTGCGGCAGTGAGCGGCTTCGCCTCGGCGCACGGACGCATTACAGGGACGCGCGCACAACCAGACATCCGGTTCGATGCGCGCACGACTCGGTTGGCGTACGGCGGCATGCAGGTCGAGCGGGCAACCGCGAGCGGAACCTATCGAGATCGTAGCCTCGACATGTCGGTTGATCTCTTTCGAGACAATGTCGCGGCGCTACATGCGACGATGGGCGTTCCGGTCATTCTTACGCTCTTCGACGCGCAGCGGCTGGGCGCGCCCATTCACGGGTCGATTCGCGCCGACAGCGCCGACTTGTCGGTGATCGAGATGCTCTCGTCGTCGTTGCAGAAGGGATCTGGACGCCTAACGGCCAACCTCGAGTATTCGCTATCGCCGACGCACAAGTCGATCAACGGACTCATCGCGGTGCGCAACGGCCAGATGACCGCACAGAACCTCGGTATTACCCTGCGAACGATCAACGGAACGGTGCGCTTCGATGGCCGGAGTGACACTGTTCGCATCGACGTTTCCGCGGCAAGCGGGACGGCGCCTGGCGCACGGCTCGCTCTGCGCGGAACGATCGGCTACGCCAAGTGGGACGAGCCACGGTTCAACCTCGCGCTTTATGCAAAGAACTTTCACGCGATCGAACGTCGGACGCTCGCGGCTCTGGATGTCTCGACCGCAGGCGACTCGCTCCATCTCACCGGATCGATGGACGCAGCCGCGCTTACCGGGACGATCCGCGTCGATCGCGGGGAAGTATATCTCCCGGAGCGGGATATTCTGCGCAAGCAGGTCGTCGATCTCAGCAGCGAAGGGATATTCCAGATCGTCGATACGACGGATCTTCGGGCGCGCCAGATCGTACCTAACGCGCCGTCGCGTCTCGTGGAGGGGCTGCGCCTGGACGACGTTCACATCGTACTGGGCGATGAAGTGTGGCTGCGATCGCGCGAAGCGAATATCAAGCTGGGCGGCTCACTCGACGTAAAGAGCGCGGAAAAACAGAGCGCCTTCAGCGCGAATCCGCGGAATCGATCGAAGGGCCCGGATTACGGACTTGCTCTCTCGGGAACGCTGACCGCCGATCGGGGAACGTACACGCTGGATCTCGCTCCTGCGCCGGTGCAACGAGAGTTTAGCGTGCAGAAGGGAACGATCCAGTTCTACGGAGGATCGGCAGACTTCAATCCATATCTCGATATTACCGCGCAGCACTCGGTGAAGCGCTCCGGTCAGCCGGATCTGAATATCGAGGTCCATCTGAGCGGATATCTTATCCCGAATCCGTCGATCGATTTGAGAAGCACAAATGAGCCTTATCTGTCTACGTCGGATCTCGTGAGCTATCTCGTCACCGGCCAGCCGACGTACGCGTTGAGCTCGGGCGATCTCAACGTCGTGCAACAGGTGAGCAATGTCGTCGGGCCGACGCTGAGCTCCGTTGCCGAGTCGAGTCTCCGCGGCGTCGGACTCGGAAACTGGTTCGACCTGATCACGATTCAGAGCGGCGCCGCACCGACGGCGCTGCAGAACAGCTCGCAGCAGTCGACGATCAAGGACTATTTCTTTGGCGCGCGCTTGGGCGGAGAAAAGCAGCTCTCGAACAACCTGTTCTTCAACTTCAGCGCCGGGCTGTGCTCGCTGAATCGTGAGTATCTTGGCACCAACCAATCAGCGCTCAACAACTTCGTCGACGCGTTAGGCGGGCACATCGAGTGGCGCTTCAATCCGCAGCTTTCCGTGCAAGCCGGTACGGATCCGCCGACCTCCGCGCTCTATTGCCGCAATAACTACTCTCTCGGCAGCGTCGTCGCGACGCCGCGGCAAGTGGGTCTATCCGTTCTCCGAACCTGGCACTTTTAAGCCGGTGGAGCGCGCGCCTCGGGTAATCAAGCGCGCCCTCCTCGTCGCCAATCCGGCGTCACGTTTGGGGCGGCGGCGTCTTCCCCGAGCACGGGCGGCGCTCGAGAAGGCGGGCGTTCGCGTCGACGTGGTATTCACCGAGCGACCTGGGCATGCCACGGAGATCGTTGGCGAGCGCTCGGCGGGGTATGATGCGGTCTTCACGCTCGGCGGGGATGGCACGGCCATGGAGGCAGCGGGCGCCCTCGCTGGCACGATGCGCCCGCTCGGTGTGCTTGCCGGCGGTACCGGCAACCTGCTGGCGCGCGCTCTAGGCATCCCGCTCGACCCAAGGCGTGCCGTTCCAAGACTGCTCGACGGGGACGAGCTGTACATCGACCTTGGGCGGATCACGAGCTCCGACCCCCCCCGTTATTTCGCGGTCGCGGCCGGTGTCGGGATCGACGCGGCCATGGTCGCCGAAACGCCAACGTGGCTCAAGCGTCGTTTGGGTGTACTCGCTTACACCATAACGGCCACGCGTGCGGCACTTCGGGCAGTTTTACGCCAGGAGTTCTTTCAGGTGCGGCTGTCCGTGGATGGCGAGGAGTTCGAATCCGCGGCGGCTGCGGTCATGATCGCGAACTTCGGGGCGGTGCTCAGCGACCGAATCACCTTCGGTCCTGGCATTCGCTTCGACGACGGAGTACTCGATGCTTGCTTCTACTCTCCGAGGAATTTGCGCGACGCCATGCGAATCATGTGGCGTCTCTTGTGGCGCAACTTCACCTCGGATGCGGCCATGCTCTATCGGAGCGGGCGGCACATTCGCATCGAGACCAAGCCGCCGCGGATGGCACAGGCAGACGGCGAGCTGCTCGGCATGACTCCCCTGGAGATCGAAGTCGAGCCGCGCGCTGCGAGGTTGCTCGTGCCGAAGCAGAAACCCCCGAAAGGCGCATGAGACGCGACGGGCATCTGGAACACTGCATCCATACATGGCCAGCGTACTGATCATCGACGACGAGCAAGCGATTACTTCGGCCCTCGGAATGTATTTCGAGCGGTCGGGGCACGAGGTCATCCGCGCTCACACTGGCGAGGAGGGCATCGGAGCCGTCAGGCGCGCCCACCCCGATCTCGTGCTGCTCGACCTGCGCTTGCCCGACCTCAATGGGTTCGAGGTGCTCGAGCGGCTGAGAGAACACAACCCAGTGGTCATCATGATCACGGGCCACGGCGACGTCCCTGACGCCGTGCGCGCGATGCAGGCCGGTGCTGAGAGCTTTCTCACCAAGCCGATCGAGCTCGGCCACCTTGGCGTGGTCGCAACCAGAGCACTCGAGAAGGCTCGGCTTCGCCAGATGAACCGTTATCTCGCGGATCGGCGCGGCCGTCTGCCGGCGACCGCGCTTCTGGGGACGTCGCCGCCGATGCGAGAGTTGGCGCAGCAGATCGAGCTCCTTGCGCGCAGTGATCGCACGACCGTGCTGATCACCGGTGAGAGCGGCACAGGGAAGGGCTACGTCGCCCAGTCGATCCACCGGGCGAGCGCGCGCGGTGAACGACCGCTGGTTGAGATCAATTGCGCGGCGCTCTCCGGGGCTACTCTCGACGCCGAGCTCTTTGGGCAGGAATTGACGCCGAACAATGGCTCCGACGCGTTGCGTCCGGGGCTGCTCGACATCGCCGAGGGTGGCACCCTTTTTCTCGACGAGATTGGCGATCTGGATCCGCTGCTTCAGCCAAAACTGCTACGCGTGTTGGAGGGCAAGAGCTTCCGCAGACTCGGCGGCACGCGCGAGATGACCGCGGACGTTCGGCTCATCGCGGCAACGGGGAAAGACCTGGTCAGCGCCGTGACCGACGGGGGCTTTCGCGAGGATCTCTACTACCGACTGAGCGTGATGCCGATCAATCTCCCGCCGCTCAGAGCTCGATCCAGGGAGGATTTGCTCGAGCTGATCGCCCGGCTCGTCGAAGAGTTACGTCCGAATCTCGTCGAGGCGCCGACGGAGGTCGACGACGACGTTCTTGAGCGTTTGCTCAAGTACTCGTGGCCGGGAAATATTCGCGAGTTGCGGAACGTTCTGGAGCGCGCGATGATCATGGCGCGTGGGCTGGAGCAGGTCGGTCTCTTGCACCTGCCGATGGAGGTTCGGGATGCCTCCGGCGGTGGTGTCGACCATCACGTGCCGCGTACGCTTTCGGAGGTCGAGCGCATCCACATCGACCGTACGCTCCGCGCGCACAACGCCAATCGAACACGCGCGGCGCGCGAGCTTGGTATTTCGCGCGCGACACTGATCAAGAAGATCAAGGAGTATGGTTTGGAGGCAAACGAACCCCGTGCTCTTCGACAGCGTGCGATTGGCTAAGACGCAGAGGGTAGAGGGTAGATCGCGGTGCGGAGCGTCGGTGCGTCTTCGCTTTCTGCTCTCCGCGCTCTACGCACGACGCTCCACGCACACCGCTCCACGCATTAAACTCCAATGACCAAACTCCAGGAACACGACGCGATGCAATGCCGTTCATGCGGCAACGAGGAGCGTGCGTCCGAGGGATATCCGTGCATCGATTGCGGCACTTTCATCTGCGTGATCTGCAACCTGCGTGGCGTGACGCGCTGTCGCGCCTGTCAGGCGAAACAGCCCGGAGCGAAAACCGGGTGACGTTGTGACCGCGGACTTCCGCGCGCTTGGCGTCGCTGTGGGACACGCGACGAACAACGACGGCGCGACGGGAGTCACGATCGTGCGAGGCATCGACGGGCCGTTGCGTGCCGGTGCGACTGTGTTCGGACGCGCCGCCGGCACGCGCGAGCTTCACACTCTCGCCGTCGATCATCTGGTCGACCGTATCGACGCCGTGATGCTCACGGGCGGTTCGGCTTATGGACTGGACGCGGCAGCCGGCGTGATGCGTTGGATGGAGGAGCGCGGCCGCGGCTTCGCTGTACCGGGCGGCATCGTGCCGATCGTACCGGCGGCGGTGATCTTCGATCTTGCACCTCTCGGCCGGTTCGACGCGCGGCCGACCGCGCAAATGGCCTACGACGCGTGCGAGACCGCATCACCTAACGACGTTGCCGAGGGCTCGGTTGGTGTTGGAACGGGTGCGACCGTTGGGAAGATCGCGGGGCCGACGCGGGCGATGAAAGGCGGCATCGGCTGCGCGGTCGAAAGCAACGGAAGCTGGCGCGTCGGCGCGCTGACGGTCGTGAACGCGCTCGGGGACGTCCGCGATGCGAGTGGCCGAATCATCGCTGGCGCGCGGGCCGACGAGAGCTCTTCCAGACCGACACGGTTTCTTGACGCGGCTCGTCAGCTTGCGACGTCGGCCGAGTCGCGGCTCGGCGGGCGCCTCGGAGCCGCGGCGACCAATACGACGCTCTCCATCGTCGCGACGGATGCGCCGTTAGGCAGGGTGGAACTCACGCAGTTGGCTCGCGCTGCCGGCGCCGCGCTCTTCCGTCGAATCACTCCGACGGGGACGACCGTCGACGGCGACGTGATCTTCGCGCTGGCCCCCCCAGTGCCGTCGGGGCCACTGGGGAACGCCACGATGTCGATCGAGGCCCTCGCCGTGGCGGCGCTCGAGGCAGCAATCGAGAGGGCCGTACGTACGGCGCGCGGCCGTGACGGAGTGCCGGGTCTCGCCGACTAGCGCAACGAGCCCCGAATTCATGTCCCTCGACAAACGCGCCGACCGCGAAGCGATCGCCGTCTCGACGGTGGACTGCGCCCTCGTCGTGGCCGCGGTCGCGCCGATGCTCGCCGAGCCCCATGTGTCGAGCGGACAGGTCTCGCAGCAGCTTGCGAGACACGCGGTGTCGATTGTCGAAGACCAAGGCGATTGGCTGCTCGTGCGCGGCCGCGACGAATACGAAGGATGGATGCATCGCGGTTATCTGTCGCGGGGAGCGGCATCCGTCGATGACCCTGCGCATCTCGTGTCGTTAGGCTGTGTGGTACGCGGTGGGGATGGCGAGCAGCGGGCGCTCCCCTTGCGCGCGATGCTCGCTTCGGACGAAGTGATCGAATCGGGCGACGCCGTTCGCGCGACGAAGCTCGCGATGAGATTTCCAACGACAGCCGACGCGATTGGCCGCAGTGCCGTCGAGCTTTTCGTTGGGACGAGCTATCAGTGGGGCGGCGTGACTCCATGGGGCGCCGATTGTTCTGGTTTGGTGCAGAGCGTGTTTGCCCTGCACGGCATCTCCCTCCCACGTGACGCGTGGCAACAAGCGCGAATTGGCCGCGACGCGGGATGCGAGATCCTCGCAACACACTGCGGCGATCTTTTGTTCTTCTCCGATCGCCCCGATGCGCACGTCACGCACGTCGCAATCGCGCTTGGCGAGCGTCGCATCGTTCACCTGGCGCTCGGACGCGGCGGCTACGCCGTTGAGCGACTCGACGACGGTGACGACTATGTCGCGAAGCTCAGATCGAGATTTCTCTTTGCGCGCTCGGTGCTGTGATCAGCTGACCATCGTTTGTGGTGCCACCTTGAGCGGCGTCCGCACCTGCAGGGGCACGTCGGCGGTGTGCGCGGTATCGAGGCCGATCGCCATCACGTAACCACCAGCGACATCGATTGGCAGGTCGATCTGCGCGATGAGTGGCAGATCCATCTCCGCGATCCCGGGTGGCGGAGCACCGACGTTCAGTTCGCCCGTGCTGTTCCACAGTTCGGTGCCATTGGGATTGATCCACCGCAAAGTGACGGTATGCGTGCCGACGTCGAGCTGCGTGCCCTTGAGATGCACGACGAGGTGCGCTCGCGGATGCACGGCGGGAAGCGTCGATACCTGCAGTGCGTCGAAAACGCCGAGGATATTGAGCTTCCCCTCCTGCGAGAGGTTCGCCGCATCGGCGAAAAGCGCGAAGGATACTTGCATCACCCCAACATAGACGGCCATCGGACGCGAGTCTACTTTTCGACCATGGCTTCTCCGCTTCGCGGCACGAGAACGCAGATGCCGGCCGACGGTGCGCGCCTCACGCGGAGCGACGAGCAACAACCGCGTACGAGCACCAGGCCGACCTTCGGCGCGACCGATATTTCGCTGTTGCTCATGGCGCTCATCTGGGGCGTCAACTACACGTCCGTCAAGTTCGGCACCAGCGTCCTGGATCCGCTCGCCTTCAACGGCGTACGCGTCACGCTCGCCGCGGTCGCACTCGTTGTCGTGGCGCAGCTCGCCACGCGCGTTTTCTCGGTCGAGGCCGGGTGGCCAAGCGCGCGGGACGCGATCGTGCTCGCGCTGCTCGGAACTCTCGGGAATGGTGTTTATCAAATACTCTTCGTCGAGGGCATTGCCCACACGCGCGCGGGCGACGCAGCCCTTCTGATTTCGGCTTCGCCCGCGTTCATCGCCCTGCTCGGCCGAATGCGCGGAAGCGAGCATGTGCCCCCGCGCTGGATTGTCGGGATCGGCTTGTCGATTCTTGGTATGGCGTTCGTCGTCATTGGCACCGCGAATTCCAGCGGCGGTCATCGCGCGACAATGGTCGGCGATGTGTTGCTGCTCGTGAGCGCGTTATGCTGGTCGGTTTACACGGTGTATCTCCAGCCGTACACGCATCGCATCGGTGGAATCCACCTCTCGGCGCTGACGATGCTCGGCGGCGTGGTGCCGCTGCTCGTCGTCGCAGCGCCGTCGATCCTGACGACGCACTGGGCGGAGCTGCCACCGCTCGCGTGGGCGAGCATAGCGTACAGTGGGCTTTTCGCGCTGGTCATTGCGTATTTGTTCTGGTACAACGGCGTGCGCGTGCTCGGCCCGACGCGCACGGCTATGTACTCCAACCTGCAACCCGTGTTCGCGCTGCTCGTCGCGTGGCTCGTGCTCGGCGAGACGATCACCGGCTGGCAGATTGCCGGAGCCTCATCGATCGTCACGGGTCTCTTGCTCACGCGATCGTGACCGCCTCTGTCCGCGCCGCACAGCACCGGGCACTCGCTACACGGCTCGTCTTATTCGACATCGACGGCACGCTCCTCCGGACGGACGGCGCGGGGCGCCGCGCCATTCATCGCGCGTTGATCGAGATCTTTGGCGACACGGGACCAGCCGATCATCGATTCGACGGAAAGACCGATCCGCAAATAGTCCGTGAGCTGATGCGCGTCGTCGGGCACGAAGATGAACACATTGACGCGCGCATGCAGGAGCTGTTCGCTCGTTATGTAGTGTGCCTCCGCGAAGAGCTCCGCGATCCGGAGCATCGCGCTGTGCCGCTGCCTGGCGTCACCGAGTTGCTCGCCGCGCTCGACGCGCGCGACGACGTCACGCTTGGACTTCTCACCGGCAACCTTGTCGAAGGCGCGCGCGCGAAGCTCGAAGCGGTTGGTATCGATCCTCGCATCTTCGTCGTCGGCGCATTCGGATCCGATCACGAATTGCGCCCCGAGCTCCCGGCGATCGCGCAGCGACGTGCTCGGGAGGTATTGGGCATCGAGGTGCAGGGCCGCGATGTCGTCGTGATAGGCGACACGCCGGCAGACGTCGAGTGCGGGCGAGAAATCGGCGCTCGCGCGATCGGCGTGGCGACGGGACGCTACTCGACGAACGAGCTCGCGGCGCACGGTGCCGCGGCGGTCTTCAGCGATCTCACGGACACCGATGCTATTGTGCGTGCGATCGTGGACGAATGATGATCGAGCTCGAGCTCAAGGCCGTCGTTCCGGATCTCGTCGCGGCGCGCCGACGCGCGGAGCAGGCCGGTGGACGACTCTCCTACGCGGGACGGCTGGAGGATCGGCGTTATGACCGTCGCGACCAGAGTCTCGCCGAGCGCGATCACGTCCTGCGACTTCGGATCTATCGCGACGCGTCGGGCGCCGTGAGCAACTCCTCGATTGACTGGAAGGGACCGTCGTCGATCGTCGACGGCTACAAGCAGCGCGAAGAGCTCAGCGGTGAGCTCGGCGTCGGTCGCGAAAACTTCCCGCGTATCCTGGAGCAGCTCGGCTTCATCGTGACGATGCAGATCGACCGCGAGATCTGGCAATACGATCTTTCCGGCGCCGCGGTGCGGTTCGAACGCTATCCGCGCATGGATGATCTCGTGGAAGTGGAAGGCTCTCCAGCAGCGATCGAGACCGCGATCGCCGTATTGGCGCTGCCTCGTGACTCGTTCACTGGCGAACGGCTACCTGACTTCGTGCGCCGCTTCGAGGCGCGGACCGGCCGCGACGCTGCATTGAGCGACGCCGAGCTCGCGGGTACGGTCCGTTATGACGTCAACAACGCCTAAGGTCACGCGAATGCCCGACGCCACGCCGCCCTTCGACGAGCTACCCGAGCTTATGGTATCGCTGCGCCGCATCGGCTCGCGGCGGAGCCAACCTAACGAGCTCCAAGACACGGTCGAGGAACAGGAGCGTTATTTTGCACCGCTGCTCGACGCGCGTCGGACGGCGGCCAAGGCAGTGACGAGTGCCCAGGTGATGGCCGCGTTCGAGGGCCGCCGTCTCACCGCGCTCATCGACGCAGCGATTCGTGCGTTCGCCTCCGAACGCTATGCAACGAGGGCGCCGGCGCGCCGGGCATTCGAGGCGGAGCTGTTCGAGCTCATCGAACCGTTGCGTGCCGAGATCCAGTCGCTGCGTCAACTGGCGGAGAAGCCGCTGAGTGCCGATAACACGCAAGAGCAACAAGCCCAGTGGTCGCTCTGGCTGGCGCAGTTGAAGGTTGTCTTCCGCATCGCCGACAGTAGCTGGCCAAGCTTGGCTGAGGCACTCGGGTCGGCGAAACGGGCCGCGGCGTCAGCGCGCGGGCGCCGCTCCTCCGGTGGAGGTCGAAGCGAATGATCCTGGGCATCGGCGTCGACATCGTTGAGATCGACCGCATGCGAGCGATGCTCGATACCAGCGGGGAGAAGTTGATCGCGCGAATCTTCACGGACGGCGAGGCCAGTTACGCGCAAGCGCGAGCCGAGCCGGCGCTCCATTTCGCAGCCAGGGCAGCAGCCAAGGAAGCAACATACAAAGCGCTGTCGGGCAATCACCTCGCGCGGGCCGTTGGGTGGCGGGAGATCGAAGTCTGTCTGCGAGACGACGGTGCGCCCTATCTCGTGCTGCACGGCCGGGCCGAGCAACGCGCAACTGAGATGGGCGTGACACGAGCCTTGATCTCGCTCACGCATAGCAAGAGTGCGGCAGTGGCAGTGGTCGTGCTCGAGCGAGAGGGATGAGCCGAACTCTCACAGGCTACATAGAATCGCGGAATCCCGATACATTCTATCGGCAATGACTCCTGCTGCCGTTCTGATCCGTCGGACTCGGCTACTCGCCGTCGTCGCGCTCCTGTGCGCCTTTTCTCCCTTACCCGGCCAGGAGCACCCCGTGCAGCGGGTCGCGAATATCGTGACCGTCGCGCTCGAGGAGTACGCCAAGGGGATCGACGAGCGAGGCCGCACGATCTCGGCGCAGGAATATCAGGAAGCGGTCGACTTCCTCACGGACGCTCGGCGAACGGCCGACCGTCTGCCTGGCACGCGAGGGGACACGGCGCGGGTGCTGCTCGACTCGATCGTAGCAGCGGTGAGCTCCAAGCGTCCTCCGAGCGAGCTGGCCGCTTTGAATCGCCGATTCGCTTCCGCGTTAGGCAGTGAGGCAGCGCTCGACCTGCCGAATAGTCCGATCGATCTCGCGAACGGCCGCGCGATTTACGAGAATAGCTGCGCCTCGTGCCATGGCATGCGCGGCTTGGGCGATGGGCCGGCAGCAGCGGCGCTCAATCCGAAGCCACCTGCCATCGGGAGCGCCCAGGAGATGCACGACCGTAGCCCTGCGCTACTCTATCGCATCATGTCAGTCGGCGTTGCCGGCACGCCCATGGTCGGCTTCGCGGGCCAGCTGACGCCAAATCAGCGATGGAACGTCGTCTCGTATCTGATGTCGCTCCATTCGAGCAGTGCACAGATCGCCGAGGGCGAGGGCATCTTCGCGCAGAGCTGCACCCAGTGTCATGGCGTCCTTGGAAATGGAGACGCGCCGCTGACACGTTCGTTGAGCCGCCTGCCGCCCGAGATCGGCTCCTTCGCTTGGCAAGCCGAGCGGTCGGATGCGCAGCTTGCGGCGGTCACCCGCGACGGAATGCCCGGGACACCGATGCCCCCGACCCGCGATCTGTCGCCCGCGCAAGTACAGAGCGTCGTCGCATATTTGCGGACACTGCCGATGCACGATCGCGCGCCAGTCTTCGCGTCAGCATCGGGTCGCGATACCGGCACCGACGCTGCAGCAGCCAACGCGCTCTCGTTGCTCGAGCAGTCGCTCACTGCCGTGCGAGCGGGAAGGTTGGGCGACGCTTCCGATCGCGCCTTCGATGCGTACCTCGCCTTCGAGCCGATCGAGACACCGGCGCGCGCGCGAGATCCCGGCGTCGTGTCGTCGATGGAAAAACTCTTCGCGGACTTCAAGGGAGCGGTCCGTACGAACGACATTCACGGTGCCGAGCGCGCGCGCGACGCGATCGAAGCGACGATGCCGAAGGTCATCGACCTCACGCAGCGCACGGGGAGCGCCTACGAGGCGTTCGTTCAGTCTTTCCTCATCATTCTCCGCGAGGGATTCGAGGCGATCCTCGTGATCGGCGCCGTCGTGGCTTTTCTGCTCAAGACGGGTCATCGAGAGCGATTGCGGGATATCTGGACCGGCGTTGTCCTCGGGCTTCTCGCGAGCGCGGTGACGGCAGTCGTGCTAAAAACACTCCTGGGCGCGATGCCGGCGAGTCGCGAGATCATCGAAGGTCTCACGTTGCTGGTCGCTGTCGCCGTGCTGTTCTCGGTGAGCTATTGGTTGATTTCACGCGTCGAAGCGGCAAAATGGCAGCAGTTCATTCGCGAGAAGGTCAACACGGCGCTCGCGCACGGCGGCGGTAAAGCGCTCGCATTCGTGGCCTTCCTCGCGGTGTATCGCGAAGGCGCGGAGACGGCATTGTTCTATCAGGCGCTCTTCGACGAAGGGCCACGCGTCGCACTGCCGATTTCACTCGGAATCATCCTGGGCTTTGCCGCACTTGCCGTGATCTTCACGCTGTTCTATCGCTACGGCGTGCGCATTCCGCTTCGCAAGTTCTTCGGCGTCACGAGTGTTCTGCTTTATTACATGGCTTTCGTGTTCATGGGGAAGGGCGTGCGCGAACTGCAGGAAGGCAACGCGATGCCGATCACGCTCATCCCCGGCGTCCCGCACATCGAAGCGTTAGGCTTGTATCCGACCTGGGAAACGGTGCTTGCGCAGCTGCTGCTCTTGGCTCTGTTCGTGTTCGCGCTCGCGAAGACGTTCTGGCCGAAGCGCTCGGTAGCGCTCCCGACGGTCGTTTCGGACGCCAAGCCGACCATGGATATTGTCGCGGAGCTTGGGGCACTGCGCGAGGACAACGAGCGGTTGCGGGCGCGGCTCGCGGCGCTCGAGGACGCGGTGGCGGAGGAGACCAAAGTGCCGAATGATGAATGACGAGTGACGAGTGGGAATTCACTCGCCACTAATCACTCGTCACTAGCTGCTCGCCACCGGCGCGGCGTAAATGCCGGACTTCTCCTGCGTGACATCGCGTCTCCACCACATCCAGGCGAAACCGGCCAGGACGAAGACGATCGCGATGAACTGCGCCATCGTTAGGCCACCGTAGAGAGTGCGATCGTCCTTCGCCCGCAGGAACTCGACAAGGAAACGCTCGGTACCAGCCAGAACGCAGTAGACGCCGAACAGCCATCCTTCGGCGTGCTTATGGTCGCGCAGCCGCCACAGTATGCCGAACATGATGAGACCGAGCGCGACCTCGATGAGCTGCGTCGGATAGACTGCGACGACCGTGTTTGGATTCATTCCCGGCGGAAACCGAACCCCGAAGTCGTGGCTCATCCACCCCACCGTCGACGGCGGCGCGCCGTTCGGGAACTCGACCGAGAGGAATCCGCCACCCGTCCACGGCTTTCCATAGTCATCCCCAACCGCCCAGCAGCCAGTGCGTCCAACGGCGTACGCAGCGGCGACTGCCGGCGCACCGACGTCGAAGATTCGTAACATTGGAATCTTCTTCTTCCAAATGACGAGCATCACGGCGAGGGTGCCGCCGATCAAGCCGCCCCAGAAGACGAAACCCGAGCGCGTGAACAGCGCGTCCCAATTACCCAGCACCACGACGTAATACAGTTTTGCTCCGACCAGGCCGCCGATGACTGCGGCGAAGATCATGTCGCTCACCGGTTCGGGATCATGGCCGCGGCGCGTGAGCTCGCGCTGGCCGATGATCTGCGCGACGACGAACGCCATGAGCACGGCGACGCCGAAGCCGGTGAAATTGAGCGGCCCGACGGCGTATGAGAGCGGGTGGTGAACGATCGGATCGGAGAGCGTCATGTACGTGCGGTCAGTTTAATAGGCGTGAGGAGCAGGAGCGAGCGTCTTGCGCGAGTGACTTCAGGCGGCGACTCCCGGCAGCGGAAGCGATGCGAAAGCATTGAGGTCGAGCGACGAATGTTCACCGCGCTCGAGATGGAAAAGACCAGCACGAGCGATCATCGCGGCGTTATCCGTGGCCAGACGCGGACTCGGGGCGAAGACGCGTGCACCCAGCTCCGCGCATCGCTCCCGCATCGCGGCGACGAGTGTCCGGTTGCCCGCTACTCCGCCCCCCAGAACGACTCGGGATCGCCTGAATTGTCGCACGGCCCGTGCTGTCTTTTCGACGAGGGTCTCGATCAGCGCGTCCTGAAAGGCTCGCGCAATGGCCGCGCGCGTGGCTGCACTGAGGGGTGACGTTGCAGTCGTCTCGCGGACCGCGTTCAGGACAGCCGTTTTCAATCCACTAAACGAGACGTCGTAATAGTCCGCATCGCCCGGCCGCTGGTCACGGCGGAGCATTGGCCGGGCAAAGCGATAGCGCCGTGCATCAACGGTGACCGCTCCATTCGGTGCCTCACGCTCGATCGCCGGTCCGCCAGGATACGACAGCCCGAGGAGCTTCGCGACCTTGTCGTAGGCTTCGCCGGCCGCATCGTCGCGAGTGCGGCCGAGGAGTCGATACTGGCCCCAAGCCTCGACATCAAGCAATAGCGTGTGCCCTCCCGAGATGAGGAGTGCGATGAACGGCGGGACTGCTTCGGGCCGCTCCAGCGCGGTGGCGAAGAGGTGTCCCTCCATGTGGTGCACGCCGATCACGGGGACGTCGAGCGCGAATGCCAATGCTTTCGCGAAGCTCACACCAACGAGAAGTGCACCGACCAGTCCAGGCCCGTTAGTCACGGCGACCGCGTTGAGCCCGTTGCGAGCCACGCCCGCGTCAGCGAGCGCGCGCTCGACGACAGGCACGACCGCAGTGACGTGCGCGCGCGACGCGATCTCCGGCACGACGCCGCCAAATATTCGATGCACATCCTGCGACAGAATGACGAGCGATTGCATCGACGACTCGTCTCCCGCGCCACTCAGCACCGCCGCCGACGTCTCGTCGCACGATGTCTCGATTCCAAGGACTCGCATCGTCGATCAGTGCTTCGTGCCGGTCGTGGCGCTCGCCGTGGCCGACATCGATGGCACGAGATGCACCTTCACCTGCGACGGCCTCACGCGCAGCCCAAGACGCGTCGTGTCGATATCGACGAGATGAGGGAGTGAATCGGTCGCGGGAATTGCCACCCGTACCGTCGTCACGTACTGGAGGCTAAGGACACGTTGACGCGGTCCGCTCACCTCCACGCGCTCGGGATCTAGTCGTACCGCGACCGGCGGCGAAGGATGCAAGGTATCGCTCACAACCTGCACGCTCGAGTGCACAGGAACAACCCGCGAGCTCGTCGACTCGAATCGGAGCGTCACGCTGCGGGGCTCGACGCCGCGCACGATCGCGTCCACGCCCGGCGGAAGCTCGACATCCGACGTCGATAGATCCACAACGACGGTGTCTGGCGAATTGGCAGCGATCTGTCGCCTGATGATCAGCGGATGCGCAAAGAGCTTCAGCAACTCCTGTGGCGTGCCGACGACGAGTGCGTGAATCGTCGGCGGCGGATCCTTGAGCACAAGGGAGCTGTCGAGTTGCGGCGCGAACTGCACGTCCACGAGATCCTGATTCGGCTCCTTCGCCGTGACGATGAACCAGAGCACGATCGCGATGAGGAGCGCGGTGCCTTTGAGCGCGAGCCGCTGGGTGAATGCCTCGATGAGCCGCCGCCGCCAGGTTGTAATCAGTCGCTGGCTGGCACCGGTCTCCGTCTGCGAAGTCGGCGGCCCTTGCATATCCGATTCAGTCCGCCGCTCGCACGCCTAACAACTCGTCGAACAGCGAGCGACTCCATGGAGAGTTCCAGTCGGCCGCCGAGATCCACTTCCTGCGAATCGTGCCGCCGCGATCGATGACGAAGCTCTCGGGATATCCGGTCGTCTGATACGCGCGCTCGATCTCGTGCGTGGGATCGTGCAGAATCTCAAAGGTGAGACCAAGGTGCCTCGCGTAAGCTCGAATCGAGTCTTCGGATACCGCGTCGTCGATGCTCACGGCGACGATATGCACTCCGCGTGGGCCGTATGCGCGATACAACTCCTCCATGCTCGGCATCTCAATCTTGCACGGCTCACACCATGTCGCCCACACGTTGAGCAAAACCACCTTCCCGCGATAGTCGGCGATCGTTCGCGTTGCACCCGACGCGAGGTCCTTCGCCTCGAATGCTGGTGCAGGTGAACCGACGGCAACGGGGAACAGATCGTCGGCAAACAACTTCACCCCGATGAACAATCCACCGGCGAGGAGCGCCACGACGACGCCGACGATCATCCATTGTTGCTTGACAGTCATACTCTCTCAACGCTCCGCCGCTGGCGCACAACGCATCAGACGCTCACCGCGCATTGATCTCGTAACGCTCCAATCTCCGCCTGCGGATCCCTCGCGGAGAAAATGGCATTTCCCGCGACAAAGGTGTCGGCTCCGGCCCGCCAACAAACTCCAATGGTGTCGCGGGCGATGCCGCCGTCAACCTCCAGCGTTGCTCGGCTGCTCGCTTCGGCGAGCACCTGCCGCGCACGGCGGATCTTGTCCAGTGAGTGCGGAATGAACTCCTGACCGCCGAAGCCAGGGTTAACGGTCATGATCAAAAGGAGATCCAGATCCGCCAACACCTCAACGATACCCGCTAGGGTGGTCGAAGGGTTCAGGGCAACGCCGGCGCGGCAGCCGACCTCACGAATACGGACGAGCTGGCGCTGGAGATGAGGCGACACCTCGGCGTGTATCGTAATCGCCGTCGCGCCGGCAGATGCGAAATCGTCGAAATAACGCTCGGGCTGCACGATCATTAAATGGCAGTCGAGCGGCAGATCGGTGAGCCGGCGGACAGTCTCGATGACCTTGGCACCGAAGGTGATGTTCGGAACGAACTGGCCGTCCATGACATCGATGTGAATCAGATCCGCGCCGCCCGCTTCGCACATCGCGATTTCGTCGGCGAGACGTGCGAAGTCAGCCGAGAGAATGCTCGGTGCGATACGCGGGGAGTGCGGGTGCACCGTCGCGAAGGCCTCTCCCATTACAATCCGACCCGCAGCGTGATTTTAGATCCTGCCGGAACCGCAGCGCCCGCGGCCGGCGACTGCGACATCACCAACGCGCCGCCGTCCGGCTGTCCGCCGTTAGCCGTCGTGACGTCCCCCACAGCGAGGCCGAGCTGTTGGAGGAGCTGCCGTGCTTGCGCGAAGCTCCGACCGACGACGTCGGGAACCTGGATCGTCGCCGGTCCACCGCTGAGGACGAGCGCGACGGGACCAGGTATCGGCGTTTCGGTTCCGGGCCGCGGACGCGTGTCGAGGACTTCGCCGCGCGCGGTCTGGCCCGGCTGTTCCGTAACGTCTCCGACGTCGAAGCCGGCCTGATCTAGAATGCGCTCGGCGTCGGGCCGAGCCATACCGACAACATTTGGAACGGCTGCCATGCGCTGACCGCCGCTGATCGCGAGCGAGACCTTGGTTCCAGCCGGCTCCTTGATGTCAGCGGGAGGATTCTGATCCAGCACCGTTCCTTTTGGGGCCGCGGCGTGGAAGCGGGTCTCACCTTGCTCGGACTCGAATCCAGCTTGCGTCAGCCGCTGTTGCGCAGTTGTCAGGTCGAGCCCGATGACGTTAGGCACCTTGAGATCCTGACTGATGACGCCGGACGGAAATAAGACGAAAGCAGCAACCAGGTAGGCGAGCAGAAAGCCGCCGACGATCGCGATGAGATACGGAATGAGGCGGCGAATGATGCCGCGCCAATTCACTGCTCGCCTCCCAGCCTGCGCAGGCGAGCGGCGAACGCGCCATCGATGCCATGGCGCTGCGGGAGCACGCGCAACCGGCCGGCATCCAGTACCGTCGCCGGGACAGTACCCTCCGGCGGCGGCTCGAGCCGCCATGTCGGGTTCTCGGCGAGGAACGCTTCGAGCGGGGCGTCGTTCTCCTCCGGCTCCAATGAGCAAGTGCTATACACGAGCAATCCACCGGGCCGAACAACCTGTGCCGCGGCTCGGAAGATCGAACGCTGAAGTGCTCCGAGAACGGCGAGGTCCGACGGCTTCAGTCTCCACCGCGCGTCTGGATGCCGGCGAAGTGTGCCCGTGCCGGTGCACGGCACGTCGATGAGCACGAAATCGACCGGTCGCATCGCCGGCATTCGCGCGTCGGCGACATAGGGAAACACATGCGCGATCTCGAGTCTGGCGATGTTGCCGATCAGCCGCCGCAACCTGCCGAATGAGACATCGCTCGAGTAGACCCGTGATGCATTGCGCGACAGCTCGATCGACTTGCCACCGGGCGCGGCGCACAGATCGGCAACGATGGCGCCGGTCGGCACGCACGCGTACTGCGTGACGAGCGTCGAGCCCGGATCCTGAAGATGAAAAAGTCCCTGACGAAATGCGCCGAGGTCGGTGAGCGAGGATACCTGGCTGCTCAGTACGATGCTGTCGCGAGCCAATGGCGCTTCGTCGACCCGCACGCCGGCCGCCTCGAGCATCGCCTCGAGCTGTTCACGCACTGCATGATACGGCCTCGCGACAAGCGGCGCTTCGCCATTGTTGGCGTCGAGCAGGCGACGCGTCTCCTCCTCTCCCCAACGAGCAATCCAACGCGCGATCAACCAGCGTGGGTGGGAGTACTCGAGTGCCAGCGCATCGAGTGGATCGGAGGGCGTTGGCAGCTGAAGCGCGTCGCGTTCGCGATCGAGTCGACGCAATACGGCGTTGGCGAGCTTACTCGCGCCCAGTCCGTGTCGTCGCTTCGCGAGCTCCACGGTCTGCGCGATCGCGGCGTACGCTGGCACGCTGCCCATATGCAACAGCTGAAACGCGCCGAGCC
The DNA here is from genome assembly GCA_036496605.1 of Gemmatimonadaceae bacterium. Lineage (NCBI taxonomy): Bacteria > Pseudomonadati > Gemmatimonadota > Gemmatimonadia > Gemmatimonadales > Gemmatimonadaceae > Gemmatimonadaceae bacterium. The sequence continues at coordinate 112,821 of DASXKV010000068.1, forward strand.
GTAGCAGATCGAGCAGATCGGCATCGAGACGCGCGATACCGTTGCGCACGCGCTCGTTCAGAAAAGCGTCGAGTCGCGACCGGCGGCGCAGCATGCTGTAAACGAGTTCACGCGTCCACCGTCTGTCACGCGCATCGAGGTGGTACTCGTCGCCAACGCGTCGATCGAATGCCGCGTCGAGCAATTCGCCCGCACGCAGATCCGCACAGATCGCCGCGGCGGCGGCGCGTGCATCGGTGACTCCGCCCGTCGTCGCGACTCTTGCCGGCGCGTCGCCTGATGGGGCATCCGCGCCGCCGTCGTTCGATCCGCCAAGCGCCGAGCGGCTATCGTCCCACCTCCGCGTCATAGGCGGAAAGATAGTCGATGACTGCACGCTCGGAATCATCGGCATCCCAGATTCCTCGAATCGCGGCTATGCCGCTCACACCGATGCGACGCAATAGCGCGACGTGTTGCGGGACAATGCCCCCAATAGCGATGATCGGAATGCCCGAAAACCTGACGAGGCGTTCGAGTAGCGCGCGTCCTCCATCGTTCGTCGACGGGCGCGAGTCGAACTCGTCGGCTTTTGTTCCATGGGGAGCCAGCACGTCGCTCACGACGCCCCATGCAGCGCCCGCAAGCCGCGCCGCGATTCCCTCCTCGAGGGAGTGCAGGCTTGCTCCGATGGCTATCTGCAGGTTCGCGCCGCACTGGGCACCCCTCTCGAGCATCACCTTCACTGCGTCAGCGACGTCGAGCGACCGCGCGGTCAGCTGCAGACCGCGCGCGCAGGCGATGAGAGCGACATCGGCACGATCGTTCACGACGAGCCATGCGCCGGTTCGCGCCTGCTCCTCCGCGAGTGTGAGTGCGAGCTCGGCAAAGCGACTCGAGTCATCCAGCGCCATGCGCGAGGCGCGCAGCTGTAATGCACCGCGTGGACCCATCGCGCGCATCACGGTGCGAGCGCGATCGAGGAAATTCGCGCGGCCCACGATCTCGTCATTCGAGACGGCGTGAAGGATCGGAACGACGACCGCCGGCGCTTCGCTTTCCACGCCAGTGGCTACGAGACGGCTGCCGGCGAGGTTTCGAACCGGTCGCCGGCCGCAGCGCCCCGTCCGCGCGCCCATTCGTTAGGCGAAAGCCGGCGCTTTCCCGATGGCTGCACAACCGTGATTCTGGCCGCCCCTTCGCCGCAGGCAACGATCAGTCCATCGTCATCGATCGATTGGATCTGACCGGCAGCCATCGAGGCGCCGTGCGGCGCAAGTTTAGCTCCGAAGAATTTCACCTCGGATCCGCGGAGCATTGTGACCGCGCCAGGTTTTGGATCGAGCGAGCGAATCAGGCGGCACACGCTCGGTGCACTCGCGTTCCAGTCGATCCAGGTTGCCGAGCGCTCGATCTTGTGCGCGTAGCTCGCGAGCGAATCGTCTTGCGGCTGCTCGTGGGCGTCACCTAGCTCCATCAGCGAGAGTGCTTCGACGAGGGTGAGTGCTCCGAGCTCCGAGAGACGGAGAGAGAGCTCGCCATACGTCTCGTCCTCGAGCACGTCCGCGCGTGCCTGGAGGATGATCGGACCCGCGTCGAGGGCAGGCACCATGCGCATGATCGTTACGCCCGTTTCGACGAGTCCCTCGCGAATCGCGGCCTGGATCGGCCCGGCGCCGCGAAGGGCAGGGAGCAGCGAGCCGTGAATATTCACGGTACCGCGCTGCGGTAAATCGATCACTGTCTCGGGCAAGATGTGCCCGTACGCGACGACCACCGAGAGATCGGGCCGCAGGCGGGAGAGCTCGGCCACAAAATCGTCGCCGCGCGGCCGCTCCGGCTGAAGGACGGGGATTCCTTCATCGAGCGCGATTTGTTTCACGGGCGAGGACTGCACCGTCGATCGCGATCGACCCACGGATCGATCGGGTTGCGTGACCACGCCGACGACGTCGAAACCTTCGCCGATGAGCGCGCGCAGCGCCGGCGTCGCGAACTCCGGCGTGCCCCAGAAGAGCGCGCGCATCGCTCAGAGCTCCTCGTCGCGATGGTGGTGCTCGGCGATCTCACCCGGCGTTAGGCGACGAATGTTGCCAGGATACTTCTCCTTTTCCTTCGCCCACTTGCTCGTGGCGGCGCGGCGCTTTAATGCGCTCAGGTAATCGAGGAAGAGCCGGCCGTGCAGGTGGTCGATCTCGTGCTGCAGGCAACGCGAGAGAAGCTCCGTCCCCTCGACCTCGTAGGTCTTCCCATCGAGATCCATCGCTCGAACCACAACGCGCGCCGATCGCTCGACGTCGCCGTAGATCTCGGGAATCGAGAGGCACCCTTCTTCGCCTTTTATTCTCTTCGGATCGCTCTCGACGATTTCCGGGTTGAATAGCACCAGTCGCCGACCATCGACGTCGATTACGGACAGCCGCTCGACCCGTCCAACCTGCGGCGCCGCGAGACCGATACCTTTCGCCGCGTACATCGTTTCGAACATGTCGGCCACCAGCCGGCGGAGCTCCGGCGTGACGTCGCTCACGATCTCGGTTGGTGTACGGAGAACGGGATCGCCGTAGACGCGAATATCCAACAAACTCACGAGCTTTTTCTCTATCGCTGTACGTGTTGCCTCACGAGGCTGACGTCGTCGAGGTCGTTGTCTCGGCGCGCTTCGCGCTCGTCACGCGCGCGATTCGGCCGCGCTCGACGATGAGCCGCGATTCGTCCGACTTGATCGTCACCTGATCGTCCATCGACCTCACCGGCGCGCCGTCTTTCATCGTTTCCTTGATGAAGATCACTCGCCCGACGATGCCGCCGGTCGTCACGATCTCGTCGCCTTTCTGCAAGTTGCGAAGCGACTCCTCGTGTTGCCGTCGCTGCTTCTGTTGTGGCCGCACCATGAGGAAATAGAAGATCGCGAGAATCAGCGCGACCTGAATGCCTAACTGGAACAGTGGCGACGGCGCGGACCCACCGCCGGCTTGAAGTAGAAAGAAGGCGGCTGTCGAGGTCATGCCGGAATCGTCGGTCGGGAGTGATAGCGGGCGAGCCAATCTCGGCTCCATCCGCCGAAAGTACCGGCGCGAATCATTTCACGCGCTATGGCCATCAGGCGAACGAGGAAATGTACATTGTGCAGCGAAAGCAGGCGATGGCCGAGGATTTCGTCGGCGACAAAGAGATGGCGCACGTACGCGCGCGTGAAGCGACGACAAGCGGCGCAATCGCAACTCTCGTCGAGCGGCCGTCTATCCGTTCGAAACTCGGCGCGCTTGATGTTGATGCGTCCGTCCGCAGTGAACGCGGCGCCGTTGCGGCCCATTCGTGTCGGTGCCACACAATCGAAGAGATCGACTCCGCGCCGCACGCCTTCGACGAGGTCTTCCGGAAAACCGACACCCATCAGATATCGTGGCCGGTCCGATGGCAGCACGTCGGCGACGACCTCGAGGATGCGATACATGTCGGGCTTTGCCTCTCCGACGGACAACCCACCAATGCCAAAGCCGATCCAGTCGCCGCTCGACAGTATGTTCCGCGTTGCCTCGAGTCGAAGTGACTCGTGAATCCCACCTTGAACGATAGGGAAGAGCGCCTGCGCAAGCCCAGGCTCGGCATTCGTCGATCGCGCCAACTCGCGGGCACATCGACCGAGCCAGCGCACGCTGCGCTCGCTCGCGTCGCGCGCGGTGGCTTCGTCGCTCTGGCCCGGGATGACATGATCGAACTGCATGATCACGTCAGCGCCGAGGTTGCGCTCGATTTGCGTCACGGACTCGGGCGTGAACCGGCGGCTCGATCCATCGATGTGGCTGCGGAACTCGACGCCATCTTCGTCGATTGTGCGGAGTGCCGCTAATGAGAAAACTTGAAACCCGCCGGAGTCGGTGAGGATCGGCCTCGACCAGCCCATGAAGTCGTGGAGGCCGCCGAGCTCTCGGATAAGCGCGTCGCCAGGACGAAGATGGAGGTGATAGGCGTTAGCGAGAATCATCTGCGCGCCCATCGTCTCGAGCTCCGCGGGATCGAGCGCTTTGACGGTTGCCAGCGTGCCGACAGGCATGAACGTCGGCGTTTTCACGTCGCCGTGCGGCGTGCTAAACACCGCAGAACGCGCGCGTTCTTCCCGCGCCTCGACCTCGAACGAAAACGCCTCCGAGTTCTCTACCACCGAGCACCGAACACCTAGCACCTCTCTCGCCCCTATCCCCAGCGCCTCGCCTGTCAGATGACGACCATTGCGTCACCATACGAATAGAACCGATAGCCGTTCGCGATCGCTCCTCGGTAGGCCGCCATCGTTAGGTCATAGCCGGCGAACGCCGCCACCAGCATGATCAGCGTCGAGCGAGGGAGATGAAAGTTCGTGATGAGGTGGTCGACCGAGCGAAAGCGATACGGTGGCCGGATGAAGATACTCGTCTCGCCTGCGCCGGAGGCCACGCATCCCTTTGCGTCGGCCGCGCTCTCGAGCGTGCGAACGCTGGTCGTGCCGACCGCCCATATCGACCCGCCGCCCGAGCGCGTCGAGTTGATCCTCGCGGCCGCGTCCTCGGCGATGGCGTACCATTCCTCGTGCATGACGTGCTGCCCAGGGTCTTCGACCTCTACCGGCTTGAACGTTCCCGCACCGACATGTAACAGCACCTCGGCGCGCCTAACGCCGTGCTCGGCCAGCGCGTCCAGAAGCTCGGCCGTGAAGTGGAGCCCGGCTGTCGGCGCCGCGACGGAGCCCGCTTCGCGGGCGTACACCGTTTGGTATCGCTCGGCGTCGTCGGGGACGTCCGGACGTGGGATGTACGGCGGCAGCGGGACGTGACCATACCGCTCGATGAGCGCATCGACTGGCTCGTTGCCAATGAGTCGCACGATCCGCGTCCGACGTTTGGTGACCTCGAGTATCTCGACCGAGAAGTCCGGAGCAACGGCAACCGTGCGTCCTGGCTTCAGCTTTCCTCCCGGTGATACCAACGCCTCGTAGCGATCACCCCTCACTGGCTTGAGCAGCATGATCTCTGCCGGTGCACCCGATGGCCGGGTTCCGAGCAATCGCGCGCGCACGACGCGCGTGCGATTGACGACGAGCAAGTCGCCCCCGGGAATTATCTCGACGAGATCGCGAAATTGACGATGGCTAATCGAGCCGCTCGCCCGATCGACGACCATGAGCCGGCTCTCATCGCGCCGCGCGACTGGCTGCTGCGCGATGAGCTCTGGCGGAAGATGGAAGTCGAAGTCAGACGTGCGCACGTGTGCGATTGGTGGCTGGCTGTTGGTGGATGGCAGTGATGTTCACCAACCACCAATCACCAACCCCTAAAACAAACTCGGCTGCCCGCTCGGACTTGGCGGGGTGTATCCGAAATGCCGGTACGCGAGCGGTGTCGCGACGCGGCCGCGCGGTGTACGCTGGAGGAATCCGTGCTGGACGAGGAACGGCTCGTACACCTCCTCGATGGTTGTCGAATCCTCACCGATGGCGGCGCCGATGTTGTTCAGCCCAACCGGACCGCCCTCAAATTTCTCGATGATCGTCTTGAGAATTCGCGCATCCATGTCGTCGAGCCCAAACTCGTCGACGTCGATCATCCGCAGGAGCTGGGAAGCGACCTCCGTCGTGATGACTCCGTCGGCCTTCACCTGGGCGTAGTCGCGCACGCGCCGGAGGAGACGGTTTGCAACACGTGGCGTGCCGCGGGACCGGCGCGCGATCTCGTGCGCCCCGCCTTCGGCGATCTCGACATTCAGCACCATCGCTGACCTCGCCACGATCTGCTCGAGGTCTTCCACCGGGTAGTAGTTGAGACGCTCGACAATGCCGAAGCGCGCGCGCATTGGCGGCGTGAGCATCCCAAAGCGGGTCGTCGCGCCGATGAGCGTGAAGCGCTCGATAGGCATCGTTATTGTCTGCGCCTTTGGCCCTTCGGACAGTCGAATGTCGATCTTGTAGTCCTCCATCGCCGGATAGAGGAACTCCTCGATGATCGGCCGCAGGCGGTGAATCTCGTCGATGAAGAGGATGTCTCCCTCACGCAGGTTGGTGAGAGTTCCGACGAGATCACCCGGTTTTTCGAGGGCCGGACCCGAGGTGGTGCGAATGTTGACTCCAAGCTCGCGAGCAATGAGCTCGGCCAGCGTGGTCTTGCCAAGTCCAGGAGGACCGTAGAACACCGCGTGATCGAGCGGCTCGCGACGTGCGAGAGCGGCATCGATCCAGATGCGGAGGCTTTGCTTCACCTTCTCCTGACCGATGAATTCGGCCAGGCGCTGAGGGCGAAGAGAAAGCTCGACGACCGATTCGTCGGCGAGCGCCTCCGGCGTTGTGATCTCGGCGCGTGACATCAGGATTATTGGGCAAAATTGAACGATAAAGATACTCCGAAGAAAGTCCGAACTATACGGGTAGCTGCCTGCTGATTTCAGCGAGAGGAGGTGGAGTGCGTGCGGAGCGCGCACGACTCCAAATAGGCGTGGTGCGAGCGCAAATGAGCGGCTCGACAACCGTCCGCTCGCCGAGCCAGCGGCGCAATTCTCGCTGTTTGCGGGCAAGCTTGTCTTAACAACTCAGTGTTCGCGTAACGCACTGCAACGTGCTACCAGCAGCAGCGCGTCTGCGCCGGCGAGTAGGGCTGACTCTTTTTTCGAGGAGATTGTTCATGGGACGCGATCGGCTTCTGCGCGTGGGCGTGGCGAGCCTGGGGATGCTGGCGCTGAGCGCAATGGTTCACCCAGTCTGGGCACAAAACCCGGGGCAGATCCTCGACAGCCTGAGGCGACGCTTTGTCGTGCCGCTGGTGCCCTCGCTCGAAGTGGCAGCGACGGCGTCGCGCTTTGCACCGGCGCAAAACACCTCGTCGCAGTCGGCCTACGGAGCGAACTTCGGGGACGGCTTTGTCGGCGCCGGCTTCGCCAGCCGAACACGTAGCGGCGAGCATGCGGACGGATCTGCGGTTGCCGGCTTTGGCCTGTGGAACGCACGTGATTACATAGGCGTCGAGGTCAGCGTCTTCTCGTTCTCGACCGTCGACGAGGGTTTTGGCCAGAACGGCGCGTTCGGAATCAAGATCCACCGTGCATTCCCGGGCAACTGGGCGGCGGCCCTCGGCGGCGAGAACCTCGCGGGCTGGGGCTCCCTGGACGCGCCGAGAACGTACTACGGAGTGGTCTCCAAGGTCTGGCGTCTGCGGCAGCGCGAGGGCGATCCCTTCGGCAGCCTCACGACGAACCTGGGCGCCGGTGACGGTCGCTTCAGCCCCCAGTTCGACAGCCTAACGAGCACATCGCAGCTCGGGAGCGTCGGCGTGTTCGGGAGCGTCGGTCTCCGCGTCCACGAAAAGGTGACCGCGATCGCCGATTGGGGCGGCCAGGATCTGGCGCTCGGCGTCTCCATTCTTCCGCTGCGCTGGGTACCGCTCGTGATTACGCCCGCGTATGCGGATGTGCTCCACCGCGACAACCACCACGGCGCCTTCGTCCTCGGTGTGGCGCTTGGCTTCAAGTTCTGGCAGGTTCGAAACATCTTCTTGCCGCCACAGAGGTAGCCCATGAAAAAGTTGATGATACTCGGGCTGGGCGTGGCGACGTTAGGCGTCGCCGTCTCTTCCCGCGCGAGCGCGCAAGCAGCCAACAACAACACAACGATCCCCTTCGTCGTAGTGACGCTGTTCACGCCGGGAACGGTCGGCGTGCCAATGGATCTCGCCGTCGCGAACGCGGTCCAGAACGAGATGGACCAGTTGCTGCGCAACAAGAACGTCGTGTCACCGATCACGGGCGTCGCGATTCCGCCGGAGATCACGACAGCCGCGATCGACATGATGACCACGGCGACGCCAACCGTGCGAAGTCAAATGGAGAAGGCGCTGTCTGGCGCTGGCGTGAGCAACGGTGTGCAGGAGCAGCTTCTCTCCAATCTTCCGAGCTTGCTGTCACGTCCGACGGCGGGTCAGCTCCAGACGGTGCTCAGCGCCTTCGATGGCTTCGTCAATAACGCGAACGCGGCATTCCTCGTGAATCCACCGGCAGAATTCCTCGCGTTACACGCGATTTTACTCCAGGTGAGTACGTCGGCGAATCGAGTGCCGCATCCGTAGAGGGGCTAGGGGCTGGGGCTAGCGCATAAGGAAGGGGCTAGGGTCAGCTGACTCTAGCCTCTCTTGCGCTAGCCCCTCGTCGCTCCCAATCACACCTTCTCTCTCACCTCGACCAACCGATCCGCCGCTCGGCGAAGCGTATCGAACTTCTTGCAGAACGCGAAGCGCACCAGCGTTCGCCCGAGCTCACGCTCGTGGTAGAAGCTCGAGCCGGGCACCGTTGCGACGCCGATCTCTTGCGTCATCCACTTCGCGAAGGTCACGTCATCCAGATCGCTCAGTGCGGAGAAATCAGCGAGTATGTAATAGGCGCCCTCGGGAACGGCGAAAGAAAAGCCCGCTTCATTGAGTGCTTCGACGAGCACGTGCCGGCGCGCCCGATAGTCGAGCGCGAGGTGATTGAAGTAGTCGGGATCGAATGCGAGGCCGACTGCACCAGCGGCCTGCAATGGTGCCGGCGCTCCGACTGTTAGGAAATCGTGAACTTTTCTAATCGGCCCCGTCTGAGCCGGCGGTGCGACTGCATAACCGAGGCGCCAACCCGTGCAGCTGAAGGTCTTCGATAGGCCCGAGATCGTGATCGTCCGCTCGCGCATCTCGGGCCACGTCGCCATCACGTGATGGTCGCCCGCATAACGAATGTGCTCGTAAATTTCGTCGGTAATCGCCCAGACGTCGTACTTCAAGCATAGTTCCGAGATCAGTGTCATCTCGGCGCGCGTGAGAACGCGACCCGTTGGATTGTGCGGCGTGTTGATGATGATCGCCTTCGTCCGTTTGTTGAACGCTTTCCGAAGGCGATCACCGTCGAGCGTCCAATGGGGTCGCTCGAATGGGACGAAGACTGGCGTGGCACCCGCGAGAATGGCATCCGGTCCGTAATTCTCGTAGAACGGCTCGAGCACGATCACTTCGTCGCCCGGATCCATGAGCGCCATGAAGACCGACGCCATGGCCTCCGTTGCGCCGCAGGTGACCGTGACTTCGCGGTCGGGATCGACCTCCATCCCGTACCATCGACGATACTTCTCTGCGATCGCGATGCGGAGATTCGCCGAACCCCAGGTCACGGCATATTGATTGATATTGCCTTGAATCGCCGCACATGCCGCGTCCTTCATCGGCTCGGGCATCGGAAAGTCTGGGAATCCTTGCGCGAGATTCACCGCCTCGTGCATTTGCGCGATGCGAGTCATCTCGCGGATCACCGACTCCGTGAACGTCGACGTTCGTCTCGCTGCGAGCATTACCGTCCACCTCCGCCGCCGACCTTGGTGAGTGCACGACGAATCAGCTCCGGCGCGTTCATTCCCTTGCCGCCGTCGTCGAGCGCGGCACGGACGGCCCGCTCGGCATCGCCTGTAGAATAGCCCAGCGAAACAAGAGCGCGAGCCGCATCTTCGGCAGTCGCGCCCCCTTCGCCGCGCCCGACGCCACTCGGCGCGGCCGCACGAACCTCGTCCAGCTTGTCCGCGAGATCGAGCACGAGCTGCTCCGCCTTCTTTCGGCCAACCCGCGGGACGCTCTGAAGGGTGACAATATCCTTTTCCCGAATCGCCCGTACCAGTCGCTCGGCCGAGAGCGTCGACAACAGCCCGAGCGCCAGCGCCGGACCCACACCCTTTGCGCCCAGCACGCGCTGGAACACCTGCCGCTCGAACGCACTCGTGAAGCCGAACAGTTGCCAGCCGTCCTCCTTCACGACAAGGTAGGTGTGCAGCCGAACCGCTTCGCCGATCTTGGGCAGCGTTTCGTAAACGCTCAATGGCACGAGCAGCTCGTACCCCACGCCGCCCGCGGTCATGATCTCGACGCGGTCCAACGCCTTGGCCAGCAGCGTCCCGGCGACGTGAGCGATCACGTCTTCCTCTCGTCGCCCGAGCGCCGTGCCGCGAGTCTCGCCATCGCGCGTTCAACCGCCGCGTCGCGCCGTCCACGTTGCGCACGCTCGGTCGTCTCGCGAGTCGCGGACGAGATCGTCGGAAGCCGCGAGCTCATGAGGTACGCTAGCGCCGCCGCGACACCGTCCGCGGCGTCGGAAGGTTGCGGGACGGCCTTCAGGCGCAGGAGTCGTGTGAGCATAAATTGAACTTGCTCTTTCGTCGCTCCACCAGCGCCGACCACTGCCTTCTTTATCTCAGCAGGCGGGAATTCGTGAATGTCCAGATGCGCCTGATGTCCGGCGAGAAGAATCACGCCCCGAGCGTGGCCGAGAACGACCGTTGTCCGCACGTTGCGCGCATAAAACACGTCCTCGACCGAAAGCGCATCTGGTCGATGCCGAGCGATGAGCTGTGTGACGCCGTCGTAGATCTCGGCGAGACGAGACGGTAGTGGATCGCGCGGGCGCGTCCGTATCACTCCGCACTCGACGAGGGTCGCGAGCCCGGGCCGGTCACTGCGAACGACGCCATATCCCGTGTTGGCAGTGCCGGGATCGATGCCGAGTGCGAGCATGACAGAAGGTGCTAGGTGTTTGGTGCTGGGTGCCAGGGGTGCGAAGTCTAGCACCTAGCGCCTAGTGCCCCGCGCTTACTAAGCGCGCACCATCTGTTCGACGTCGATATCGAAGTTCGCCCACACCTTCTGCACGTCATCGAGCTCTTCGAGCGACTCGATGAGCTTGAGCAATGTTTCGGCTTCCCGCCCCTCGACTTTCACCGTCGACTTGGGGACCATCGCGAGCTCGGCTTCAACAATCGGCAGGCCCTTGCTCTGCAAAGCGGCGCGCACGGAATGAAAGTCACCGGGTGCAGTCGTTATGACGTATTGGTCCTCTTCGCGACGAAGATCTTCCCCGCCTGCGTCGAGGACCGCTTCCATGAGCGCATCCTCGTCCCGGCCCGCGCCATCGATGAGGATCTGGCCCTTCTTCTCGAACATCCAGGCGACGGAGTTCGGGGTACCAATATTCCCGCCGCCGCGCGACATCCGATACCTCACATCAGCCACCGTGCGGGTCGCGTTGTCGGTCACGGCCTCGATCATCATCGCGACGCCGCCCGGGCCATAGCCTTCGTACGTCACTTCCTGGTAGTCCACGCCCTCGAGCTCTCCCGTCCCCTTCTTGATTGCGCGCTCGATGTTCTCCTTCGGCATCGAGCTCGCGCGTGCATTATCGACGGCCGTTCGGAGACGAGCATTGCCGTCAGGGTCGCCGCCGCCTTGCTTGGCGGCAAGCGTGATCTCGCGAATCAGCTTCGTGAACAGGGCCCCCCGCTTTGCGTCGGCCGCCGCTTTGTAATGCTTGATCTGCTTCCATTTACTATGACCAGCCATAGCCAGCTCGGTTCGGGGACGAGTCGAGGACCTCGTGACCAATATAGCGTTAGCCCGCTCGCACCCCACCGTCGAAGCGATGAGTTACTGCCCGACGCGAATAGCGACTGCCGCCCGGAATCCGCCGAGATCCGCCGTCCCATCGAGCGCCGCAAAGCGGCCGAACGAGTAGCCAGCGCTCGGCGTAATCGCGAACCCGCCCGCGTCGACGCTATATCGCAGACCAAGCGTGCCGAGCATGCTCGTGCTCAGATTCTCCTGCGTCCAGTTCCGCAATTCGACAGAGGGCTCGAGCACGCCACTCATCGCGCGAAACCCGAGACCCACCAGGACATTCACGATGTTCTCTCGCCCGGTGCGCTCGCCAGTGAAAATGGTCCCCGATCGCCGATAGAGATCCCACGCATTCACGAGGAGATTGGCCGGGCCGAATGAGTCGTTGAAGCCGGCCTGCGTGATGTAGCGATCGCCGGTGTTGTAGATCGATTCGTCAATGTTGTCGTTCCCGAATTTCGAGTATGTGAAACCGAACGCGACGCGTCCTGTGCCCAACGGGTGATCCAAGCCGATGCGTCCGCGATACTCGTTCCCCGGTTGAAAGCGCGGCTGCGCGCCCGTGTTATCGACGAATGGCTCGTACGCCGCGCTCTTTCGCAAGCTGCCGCCGAAGCCGAGGTTCCACGAACCAAGCGGTCGTGCGACCGCGATTCCGGCCGTCGCGCCAAAACCTGTCCCCATATTCGATATGGGAAATGCGAGAAAATCGTTTCCGATCCGAAACGCAGCCAGCTCCTCCGCCTGCGTCGCCGTCTCTTTGCCTGTTGGGAGGTTCAGGCCGGCCGTGAGGACGACAAAGTCTGTTCCGAGGCTGAGATTCGCGCGCACTTGCGTGTCCGTCAGCCCGCTCACGTCGCTCGCCGCCTCGGTGCCAGTGCCGTTAGGCCGGACGCGTGCCGAAACGAACGAGGTGCCAACGTCGAAGTTCAACATCGACGAGACCGGAACAACGACATAGATGGGGAGCGTGAATTCCGAGATCGTCTCGTTTATCGGCGACCTGACCTGATATTGAACGAACTGCGGAGCGCCACGAAGGTTCGCGTCATACACTGATTGGGCGGCGAGCGGCGCGGCGAACGACGTGAAGAGCGCCGCCGTGGCGATGAAATAGCGCATGGTCATCTCCTCACGGCCGCTTGACGACGATTTCGACCCGCGCCGTCTTCTGGCCTGGATTGTCGATTCCCGTGCCCTCGCCAACTGGATCGCGCAGCGGCGGTCCGGTCAGCGCGCCCGCGGCATTCGATGCTGCCGCGCCGGACGCGGATGGATTGAGGTCGCCCGCTACGCCGAGGGCGGTGCCGCCCTCGCTGCTCGTGGCAACGGTGCCTAACGCCGCTTGATCGGCGATTCGGCCTTCGGCGCTCCCGGCGAGATTGCTCTCGATCGACCGCGAGTTGAGTTGGTTGCCCGCGATGAGGAGACGAGTCTGCTGGCTCTTGGCCGCCGCGGCGGCAAAGCCTGGGTCGAGCTGGGCCGCGTTCTGATAGAACGTCTCCGCGGCTTCGAACTGCCCCTCGTCCTCGAGCAAGAGGCCGCGACTATAAGCGACGAAAGCCGCCAGCGATCGGGTCGGTCGCTGTTCGATTTCGTTCCGCTCCGCCGTCGTCAGCGTCACACCGAGCTGCTGAAAGAGTCCGAGCGCGATGTTCTTCTCGAGCGTCAACAGCTGGTCGAGCGCGCGATTGTCGTTCGTCGCTCCGGCAACGCGCGTCGTCGGTACATCGATCACCGCTGCGTCCACACGAAGGTCTTGCCCCCGCTGTAGAATCGAGCCCTGCACGAGTCGTCCCGCCTGAAGAATCTTTCCCGCGCGGACATTGCTCGACGAATCCGTCGCACCCGTCTTCTGGAGCCGGATCTCGTCGAGCACCGCTTGCAGCCGGAGTCGCTCGACGACGGTGAGACGCGACGAGCGAGCGAGATCCGTCGTCAATAGCTCCGCGAGTCCGCGTTCGAGCGGTTTGAGCGACGTGTCGGCACCGCTGAACGCGAGCGGGAGTACCGCGACGACGTTGGGCGTCCCAGGCACCTGTGCGAGTCGCTGCTCGTCCCGAACTTCGGCGCGTGCGGTCTGCTCGAGCTGCTTCCGCTGCAGCGCCGCGAGCCGCGCCTCGAGCGCGTGACGTACCCGGCTCGTGCGCCCGTATTCGACGTATGACGCGTATGCCGTGCGCGCCGCCGCGAAATCGTTTTGGTCCTCAGCCGTTAGGCCAAGATAGAGCGCCGTCGTGCCGTCGCGTGGATTCAGCTTCGCCGCTTGCTCGAGCGCCGTCCGCGCTTCCGTCAACTTTCCGGACTTGTAATACGCGATACCGAGTGAGCGGAGCACGGGCTCCGACTGCGGATTGCTCGATCGCTCGCGCTCGAGCCGGGCGATGGCTTCCGGGCCGGCCGCGGCGCTCCCCGCGGTCGCGCACGCTCCCGCGCCTAACGCGAAAGCAAGGAAGCCAAATGTTCGAATCATGTTCATCCTCGCACTCCTACCGATCGGGATCCAGCATGTCCTCGAAGCGCATCCACTGTGCATAGAAGTAGAGATCGACGTAGCCCACGCTGCCGTGACGGTTCTTGCGCACCAGAAGCTCCGTCGCGCCCTCGATGTCGCGCGCGCTGTCGTACATGCTTTCGCGGTACAGCGCGAGCACGACGTCCGCGTGATGCTTCACCGCGCCGAGCGCCCCGAAATCGTCGAGTTGCGGCCGACGGTCCGGGCGGGCACCAAGCAATGGAAGCTGAGCCGTCGCCAATATGGCGATGCCAGCGTCCAGCGCCAACGATTTTAACGCGCGTATTGCCGACGCCTGTTCCTCCGCCGCGTCGCGTCGCCCAGCGCCAATGCTTTGAATTGCGTCGATGATTACCAGATCTGGAACGCCTGCCTCGTCCCAGCCCTCGGGCAATCCGTCCGCCGAGTCGCTCGACATCCGCCCAAAGCGCGGCAAACGCTCGCGAAGACGCACTACGGCCGCACCGACGCGCGCCCTCGCCAAGTCATCGAGCGTCCCTTGCCGCAGCTCATCCACGCGAACGCGCCCTTCCATCGCCAGTACGCGTTCCATCAACCGCTGTGGTGCCATCTCGGCCGAGAAATAGCCGACCGAGTGATGCTCCGCCGAGCGCAGTGCGATCGCCAGCGCGAACGCAGATTTTCCGCTTGCTACGTCACCGCCAAGAACTGCGAGGTCGCCGCGCCGAAACCCACCGCCGATGCTTCTGTCCAGACTCGGAAAGCCGCAAGTGATGGTGTCGGTGTCGGGGGCGCCCTCGGCAATGGCGTCGATCTGACCGAGTAGCTCCGGCAACGAGGACGCTGTAGTCTCGGATGGCGGTGACTGTGGTGAGTCGCCCGTTGAGCTCATGGCCGATAATGTCCGCGGTGGTCAAGAGGGGCAAGCACTGCGGGCGTCAGGGGCAATGAACGCGCGCTCCAACCGATCGAGTTCCAGCCGCGCCGCCGCGTCGAGATAAGGATCGATCGCGGTCACGACATTCGCCAATGCTTGCCCTACGTCCGCGAGATCGCCTGCGGTGGCATCGGCGAGCTTGGTGAGTGATGCGCGAACCGCTGCAGGCAGCGCGACGCTTCCGAGCCACCCGCGTGCAGCTGCCGAGCGTTCGCCGCGCATGGAAGCGGAAAGTTCTCTCTGAGGAAGAGAATCATCGACGAGGCGTGCCACCAGATACGTCGCGAGCACCACTTCGCGCGGTCCGCCAAGAGGCGCGCGCCCAGCGAGCGCCGCAAGCGCGCGAAATCTGAACGCCGGCGACGACAATGCGTACGGGGGCGCCGCTGGTACGAAAGAGCTGTGCGAACCGTTCACGACGACCAATCTGGAGAGAGTGCGCCTCGCGTGGGAAGCGCTTCCCGGCTTCGACGACGCTCGGCTACATTCTCTCCGCATGGCCGCATATGCGAAGTCCGTGCTCTGGGTGGACGACGAAGCCGAGCTTCTCGAGCCACACCGCATGTTTTTGCGGGACAAAGGCTTTACTGTCGAGTCGGCGACGAACGCCGAAGACGGAGCCGAGCTACTCCGTCGCCGTGCGTTCGATCTGGTGCTGCTCGACGAGCAAATGCCGGGAACTCGCGGCTTGGATGCGTTTCGCGAATTCCGGGAAATCGCGCCGAATCTCGACATTGTGATGGTCACCAAGAGCGAGGAAGACACCACGCTCATGGAAGCGCTCGGCGCTGAGGTCAGCTCGTATCTCGTGAAGCCGGTCACTCCGCGACAGGTCTATGCAGTCGTCGCCCGCCTGCTGCAGGGAACTCGCATTCATCAACAGGTGCTCGCGAGGCGATTTGTCGAGCGCTTTCGCGAGGTGCAGGCCGAGTCGTTTCGCGACCTCGACTGGCGTGGATGGATCGACCGATTCACCGAGCTCACGCAATGGGATCTGGACCTCGTGGCGGCAGGCGAGACTGGCCTTACTGAGACGCTTCGCGGTCTCTATCCGGACATGCGTCGCGAGTTTGCGAACTTCATCCGCCGTGCGTATCCGCGTTGGGTGAGCGAGCTGTCCGGCGACCGACCGCCACTCTCCGTCGATCTCGTCCACGAATTCCTCCTTCCGATCGTGGAGCGCGATCGCCAGGCGCTATTTGTCGTCATCGACTGCCTCCGACTCGATCAATGGCGATTCATCGAGCCAAGCCTCACGACGCTGTTCGAGATCGAGACGACCCACTATTTCTCCATCCTTCCAACAGCGACGCCGTATTCCCGGAACGCGCTCTTCAGCGGTCTGTTCCCGTGCGAGATCGCGGCGCGATTTCCGGATTGGTGGGGCGAACGTGAAGACGAAACACTCAACGCGCACGAACGAGAGCTGCTCGAAGCCCAGCTTTCGGAGCTCGGGAAGCGAGTACCGATTCGCTACGAGAAGATCTCGTCGGCGGGTGAAGCCGACGACCTCGAGCGGCGTCTCGGTAGCTTCCTCGCGGGCGATGGCATCGGCGCGTGCGTCTTCAACTTCATCGATCTGCTCACCCACGGACGTTCGGAGTCGGCGATTCTGTACGAGGTGGCGCGCGACGAGACCGCACTGCGCGAGCTCACGCAACAGTGGTTCCGTCGATCCACGGCGTTCTCGCTCTTCCGTGAAGCGGCGCGTCGAGGCGTGAAAGTGCTCGTCACTAGCGACCACGGCTCCATCCATTGCCGCACACCCGCGACAGTTTTCGCGAAGCGTGACGCGACGCCGAACCTTCGCTACAAGTTTGGTGAGGACCTGCGCGCTGAGAATCCAGATTACGCGCTGCTCTTTCCTAATGAGGATTCGCTAAAGCTGCCTCGGCGCGGTCTCGGCGCCAACACGCTTCTCGCCACCGGCGACGCCTTCTTCGTCTATCCAACGAAATTGCGCGAATACCAAAGCCGCTACCGCGGCTCATTCCTTCACGGCGGTGTGACGCCCGAGGAGTGCATCCTGCCCGTCGCGCTGCTCACTCCGCGCTGATGTATCGACGCCTCCTTCGATTCCTTCGTCCGCACTCGGGCCGCATGCTCGGCGCGATCGGCGCGAGCGCGCTCGCGGCGATCTTCGACGCCTATTCTTTCGCTCTCCTGATCCCGTTTCTGAATGCCCTGTTCGGGATGCCAACGCTGCTTCCCGTGAAGTCTGGTTGGCTCACCGCATTCCTGAATCGCACGATCGGGATGCTCCTCGATCCCAACGACAAGATGGGATCGCTCCAGATGGTGATCGTCATCATCGTGGTCTCGGTCGCGATCAAGAACTTCTTCATCTGGCTGGCCGGGAATCTCGGCGCGCAGTTGCAGGAGT
The DNA here is from genome assembly GCA_036496605.1 of Gemmatimonadaceae bacterium. Classification (NCBI taxonomy): domain Bacteria; kingdom Pseudomonadati; phylum Gemmatimonadota; class Gemmatimonadia; order Gemmatimonadales; family Gemmatimonadaceae; species Gemmatimonadaceae bacterium. The sequence continues at coordinate 130,016 of DASXKV010000068.1, forward strand.
ATGTCACGCGTGACGTCCGCGACGCGGTCTACACCCATCTCCAGCGCTTGCCGCTCGGTTTCTTCGCGCGCACCAAGGTCGGTCAGATCATCTCGCGCGTCATCTCCGACACGACGCAAGTCAAGGCGGTCATCACGACGCTGGTGACGCAATCATTTCAAAGTGCGGCGCTCGTCCTCGCCTACATCGCTGTGCTGCTGTCGATCTCGCTGCAGCTGACACTCATTGCACTCATCGTCGCGCCGCTCGTCATCGGCGCCCTTCAGCCATTGCTCAAACGGCTGCGTCGCGGTTATCGCCGCCTCGGCGACGACTACGGCGAGATGACGAGCGTGCTCCAGGAAGCCGTCACGGGTGTTCGACTCGTGAAATCATTCGGCGCGGAGCCGTACGAGGAGCGACGCTTCCTCGAGGCGAGTAACCGCTACTCCGACGGCCTGATGCGCATCACGCGCGTCGCGTTTCTCTCGCAGCCGATAACCGAGTTTCTTGGGACCTTGGTCGCCGTTGCCATTTTATGGATTGGCGCGCGCATGGTGCTCGTCGGTGGAACACTCCAGTCCGCCCAGCTGATCACCTTCCTCGTCATCGTTATGCGTCTGCTGCAACCGCTCAAGCAGCTCTCGCAGGTCCCGACGACAGCGCAGCAAGCACTTGCGGCGAGCGATCGTTTGTTCGAGGTCCTCGATGCGCCGACGGAGCTGATGACTGACAAGGGTACTCGCACTGTGGACGGTTTCCGCGACGCGGTCGTGTTCGAGAAGGTCTCGTTCGCCTACGAAACCGAGCCCGTGCTCGTCGATGTCGATTTCACCGCACGCAAGGGAGAAGTCCTTGCGCTCGTCGGACATAGCGGCGCGGGGAAGAGCACGCTGGTCGATCTCATCCCACGGTTTTACGAGCCGACGGCCGGCCGCATTCTCGTCGACGGCATCGATACCCGTAATATCAAGCTCGCGTCCTTGCGCGGCCTAACGGGAATCGTCAGCCAGGACACCGTGCTCTTCAACGACACGGTGCGCAACAACATTGCATATGGCGCCGCCGGTCGCTTCAGCGAGGAGCAGATCGCGGCTGCCGCGCGCGCCGCCAATGCGCACGGATTCGTTTCGGAACTGCCGCACGGATATGATACGATCCTCGGCGAGCGCGGCACGCGCCTCTCCGGTGGCCAACGCCAGCGGATCGCGATCGCGCGGGCCCTACTCATCGATCCACCCATTCTCATCCTTGACGAAGCGACGTCCGCGCTCGACACCGAATCCGAGAGGCTCGTCCAGGAAGCCATCGATCACCTCCTCGCCGGCCGCACGGTCTTCGTCATTGCCCACCGGCTATCGACGATCATTCATGCCGACCAGATTCTCGTGCTGGACCGCGGACGTGTCGTGGAGCGCGGGACGCACCAGGAGCTGCTGAGCTGTCGCGGCGCCTACTTCCGGCTCTACTCCATGCAATTTCGCGACGAGCCGGTCGAAGGACTGCCACCGGCAGCGACGGCGCAAGCCTGACGCTCGTTATGCGCCTGCTCTTCTATGTCGGCGATAAAGGCTGGAGTGGATGCGCGCGCGCGTTTGTCGCTGCGGCGCGAGGACTTGGCGCCCGGGGCCACCAGGTCACCCTCGTCTGTCCCGGCGGCAGCCCGACTGCGCGTCGCGCCGAGGCATTGGGCGTCGACACCGTGCCGGCTGATCCCGAGGCCACGGCCGCCGGCGATGTGTGGAATCTCCGGCGCATCCTTCAGGAGCGCTTCGTGGAGGTCGCGTTCGTCCACAGCGATCGCGAGCAGCTCGTCGTGAGCTCGGCGATGCGACTCGCCGCGCGCGGTGCCATCATTCGTCGCGTGCCTGCTTTTCTGACGCCCGCTTTGATGCGGAGTGGCCGGCTCGCTCTCCGGATCGCGAGCGCGGGACTGATCTTTACGACCGAGGCCGAGCTGGCGCAGGCGCAGGCTTCGCCCGCGCTCTCAGCGATGCCGCTTCCGCCCATCGTTGCTCCTCTCGGCGTCGACGTCGCGAGTTACGAATCGGTGCGCCCGCTCGCCAGAGCAAGCATCGGCGTGCCGGCGCAAGGTGTGCTTATCGTGTGTAGCTACGAGCCGAGCGCGCGATTTCGCCTCGCCACGGCGATGCGCACGCTCGGTCTCTTGCTTCCGCGACATCCCGGTGCCCACCTTGTTGTGCTCGGTCCCGGCTCTCAAGACGACGATTTGCGCATGCATGCAGCCGCGCTTGGTGTGAGCAATTACGTAACTTTCCTCGGTCACCGCCCGGATGACCTCGCGATCCTGCGCTCCGCTGACGCCGGCTGGGTCGTCGCCGGCGCCGATGATGGAGCCTTCGCCTTTCTCGATCTCATGGCGATGCGCATTCCGGTCCTCGCCGAGCGTGGAACCCTGCCGGAACACTTCGTCGCCGACGGAATCACGGGGTTGCTGCTGTCGCCGAGCGCTCCGTCGCATACCGCCTCGACGGTTGCGCCCTTCTTTGCACACCAGGAGCTGCGCACCGCGATGGGCAATGCCGCTCGCACGCGGGTGCAGCGCGACTTTGATGAAACGGATATGATCGACGGCTTCGAGCGCGCGGCGTCAGCTGGCGCAGACCGAAGACGGTGGTCGGCGCGATGACGCACATTTCCGACGCTCGCACGCCGGATGCGCACGTTAGGCAGTCGAGCGCGCAACGGGCAGTGTCAGCGCCGAGCGACGCATCCAGTACGGCGCGGCACGTCCGGCCGACGATCGCACATCGTGTCGAGTACGGCGCTTTGCGCGGTCTCGTCGCCCTCCTCAAGCGTCTCGGTCTGCGTTCGGCGAGCGCCGTGGGTGCAGGCCTGGGCACCCTCGGCTATCGGCCACTGGCGATCCGTCGTGACGTCGTCGAGCGGCAGGTGCGTGCCGCACTTCCCGAGCTACCGCCTAACGAATTGCGGCGGATTGCCAAGGCAAGCTACGCGCACCTCGGCCGCACAACGGCGGAGACCGCGATTCTCCCACTGTACGATCGCGACCGCATCATCTCGCTCTTCGACGAGGTCGAGGGCTGGAGCATCGTGGAAGAGCGACTCGCGCGCGACAAGGGGCTCATTTTCGTCGCTGGACACCTGGGCAACTGGGAACTCGGTGGGGCTTACGTCGCGGCGCGCGGAGTGCCAATCCAGGCGGTGGCCCGCTACATGGCGAATCCACTGTTCGATCGGTACCTCACGCGGACGCGCGAGCGCATCGGCATGATGATCGTGCACGATGATGAGGCCGTCCGCCGGGTGCCTCGCGCGTTGCGCACCGGACACGCCGTCGCATTCCTCATCGATCAGGGCGCAGTCGGTCTTGCGTCGACGTGGGTGCCCTTTTTCAAGCGGCTCGCGAAAACTCCGCGCGGTCCCGCTGTCTTCGCGCTTCGTCTCGGTGCGCCGATCGTGTTCGGCGCCGCCATCCGCCAACCGAGCGGGCGCTTCCGGCTCAGCTTCGAGGCAATTGATTCGACGCCGACGGGCAACCTGGAAGCCGACGTCGAGCGCATCGTCGCCGACTACACGGCCGTGCTCGAGCGCTGGGTTCGCCGCGCGCCGGAGCAGTACTTCTGGCATCATCGCCGCTGGAAGCATCAGCGACCAAATACGCCGCCCGAGCTCGGAGAGCCGACGTGAGCGAGTCGCGCGCGGGCCGTGCCTTACGAGGCGATCCACGCGCCTGGTTCGGCGCTGGCGTCGTATCGCTGCTGATTCTACTCGCCATCACGGCCCCGCTCGTCGCTCGTCACGATCCCGTGCACATCGATCTCATCAATCAACTGAGCCCTCCATCCGCGGACCATTGGCTCGGCACGGACATCCAGGGGCGCGACGTGTGGGCGCGGCTCGTCTACGGCGCGCGGATCTCGCTCTCGGTCGGCATCGTGTCACAGGGTATCGCGCTATCACTCGGAGTGACGCTCGGGCTCATCGCGGGTTTTTATGGCAGATGGGTCGACGAGCTCGTTATGCGTCTCGCCGACATCACCTTGGCGTTTCCGACTCTCCTGCTCCTCATCGCGATGGTGGCGGCGCTCCAGCCTTCGTTAGGTGTCGTCTTCGTGACGATTGGCGTCGTCGGCTGGGCGGGCATGGCGCGCCTCGTCCGTGGGCAGGTGCTCGTCGTGCGACAGCTCGAATACGTGCAAGCGTCGCGCGCCCTCGGCGGTCGTGATGTCCGGATCATCGTGGTTCACGTACTCCCGGCCGTGCTCGCGCCCGTGATCATCGCCGTCACGCTCGGCGTCGCCGGCGCGATCATCGCCGAGTCGTCGCTCTCCTTCCTCGGCCTGGGTGTTCAACCTCCGACCCCAAGCTGGGGCGCGATGATCGCCGACGGACGCGATCTCAGTCAGCTCCGCCACGCACCATGGACGTCGGTTTTCCCCGGACTCGCGATTGGCGCCGCGGTGCTCGGCTTCAACATGCTTGGTGACGCGTTGCGTGACGCACTCGATCCACGCGCGGCACGCGCCGCGATACCGCGCGGGGCCGGACTCGCCGACATTGCCCGGCCGTGACCACACCACCAAGAGTTACCCATCTTGCCATTTGACGTTGACGCGTTGCGCGAGCGCGAATTCCCCTGGGCGGCGCGCGCCGAGGCGATCTACCTCAACAACGCCAGCACCGGCCCATTGCCCGAGCGCACGCTTGCCGCGATTCGTGAGTTCGACGCGCGCCGCGCCGCGCCGTATCGCCTGTCCGACGAGATTCAGTTCGCGACGTTGGCTCGCGGTCGGGAGTTGATCGCGCAGCTCATCGGTGCGGAGAGCACGGAGATCGCGCTCGCCGTCAACACGTCGTACGGCATCAACGTCGCCGCGTTCGGCTTGCCGTTAGGCCCCGGCGACGTCGTGCTCACGCCTGATCGCGAGTTTCCCGCCAATGTCTATCCGTGGATGCAGCTCGCGCGGAAGCGCGGGGTGGTCTATCGTCGCCTGCCGACCTGCGACGGCGCCGTCGACGAGGACGCGCTCCGTCGCGAGCTCGAGGATCCCGCCGTCCGCGCGGTCTCCGTCTCCTGGGTGGGCTTTGCGAGCGGATACACGGTCGACCTCGAGGCGATCGGGCGCGCCTGTCGCGCACGCGGCGCGTTTTTCATCGTCGACGCCATCCAGGGACTCGGGCCGCTCACGCTCGACGTACGTGCCTGTCACGTCGACATTCTTGCTTGCGGCGCGCAGAAGTGGCTCCTCTCGCCGTGGGGTACTGGCTTCGTGTACGTGAGGCGCGAACTCATTGCCGAGCTCGAGCCCAACGTCGTGAGCTGGATGGCGGTGAAGGGCAGCGACGACTTCCGGCGTCTCGTGGACTATGACCTCACCTGGCGCGACGACGCGCGCCGCTTCGAGTTCATTACCCTGCCATTTCAAGACTTTGCGGGGATGAACGCGAGCCTCGAGCTCATGCACGAGATTGGTCCGCGCGCCATCGCGGAGCAGGTTGGTGTGCTCGCTGACATCGTCGTACTCTGGGCGGCGAGTCAACGCGAGGTGGAGCTCGTCACCCCATCGGTGCCTCGTCACCGCGCAGGCATCGTCGCATTACGGATGCCCAACGCGGAAGGGGTAAGCCGTGTGCTCCGCGAGGCAGGCGTCAGTCACTCTTTTCGTGAAGGCGCGATCCGGCTGTCGCCACACTTTTACAACACCCGTGAGGAGATCCGCCGAGCGCTGGGAATCATCGAAACTGCGCCGACGCACCGGTCCTGACGAGCCTAACGAATGACTCGTACGACGGCGTAGTCCCTCTTGCCCTTGCCGAGAATCAGGTACGAGCCCTGCAGCAGCACGGCACTGGCATCGACGTATCGCTCTGTCGCCCCGAGCTTCCGTTTGTTCAGCGAAATACCGCCCTGCTCGAGCAGCCGCCGCGAGGCGCCATTCGATGGCGCAAGCCCCGCCGCGACGAGCAACTTGAACACGTCGAGACCCTGGGCGCCGTCGCTCACCGCGGACTCGTTCACTTCGACGAAGGGTGCCTCGGCGCTCAGCACCTCGAGCGCCGCGCGTGAGAGCGAGTCCGGCTCGAGCCGGCCGAAGAGAAATTCCGAGACCTCGATGGCCGCTCGCAACGGCTCGTCACCGTGCACGCGCGCCGTCATATCGCGCGCCAACGCCTGCTGCGCTTCACGACGCTCGGGCCGCGCCTCGGTCGCTTGATCGAGCGCTTCGATCTCGTCTCGACCCATGAGCGTGAAATACCGCAAATACCGACCGACATCTCGATCGTCGATGTTCAACCAGAATTGATAAAACTCATATGGCGACGTCAACGACGCGTCGAGCCACACTGCGCCCGCCTCGCTCTTGCCGAACTTCGTGCCGGACGCCGTCGTCACGAGTGGGAGCGTTGCCGCCTGCGCCTCCGACGCCTCCGTTCTTCGAATGAGCTCGATGCCGGCCGTGATGTTTCCCCACTGATCGCTGCCGCCGAGTTGTAAGAGCGCGCCGTATCGACGATACAATTCGAGAAAATCGAATGCCTGCAGCAGCATGTAGCTGAACTCGGTATACGAGATGCCGCCGTCGAGACGTGTCTTCACCGATTCCTTTTGCAACATGTAATTCACGGTGAAATGCTTTCCGACATCGCGCATGAACTCGACGGTGCGCATGCTGACCAGCCACTCTGCATTGTCGACCAGAATGGCCCCGGTGCCGTTGCCACTGGAGTCCTCAAAATCTAGAAAGCGCTCGAGCTGCGCCCGAATGCCACGAACGTTGATCTCCACCTGCTCCGCTGACATCAGCGTTCGCTCCGAGGGCCGACCGCTCGGATCACCAATGAGCCCTGTGCCTCCACCAACGAGCGCGATCGGTCGGTGTCCGCTTCGCTGCAGATGCACCAGCGCCATGATCGGCACGAGACTACCGACGTGCAGGCTCGTCGCGGTCGGGTCGAAACCCACATACCCAGACGCCACGCCACGCTGCAACAAAGCAGCGACTCCCTCGGTATGCTGGTAGAGCAGACCGCGCCATCGAAGCTCGTCGAGCAATGCGTGCGTCATCGTCTCCATGATCGTCAAAAATAGACGCGTGATGCAGAGCCCGCAGCTATCTTGATTCTATGCGTGTATTGGCTTCCTTCCGACGCTTTCGTTCACAACATCCGCGAATCGTTCGCGGCTCGCTCATCGGCCTCGCGTTCGCGCTCTCGTTCGCGGTCGGCTTGTTCTACGCCAGCTGGGCACTCGTCTGCCGAGCCGGTCGGTGTCCGGCCGTCGAAGTCCTCGACGAATACACGCCGCGACAGACCTCGAAGCTCTATGCGGCCGACGGTCGATTCATCGCCGAGATCGGTCTCGAGCGCCGGACCGTCGTCAAGATCGATCAGATCCCGCCAGTCGTCCGCAATGCGTTCATTGCAACGGAGGACAAGCGCTTCTACGAGCATGCCGGCATCGACTGGAAGCGCGTGCCGAGCGCGATTCTCAACGACGTTCGCACGCACAGCTGGAGTCAGGGTTTTTCGACGATCACGATGCAGCTCGCTCGGAACATTTTCCCCGAGCGCATCTCGCGTGAGAAAAACGTCGTCCGCAAGTTGAAAGAAGCGAAAGTGGCGCGCGCGATCGAAGCGAAGTACTCGAAAAATCGCATCCTCGAGCTCTATCTCAATCAGATCTACCTCGGCAATGGCGCATACGGCGTCGAGAGCGCGGCCGAACGCTATTTCGGAAAATCCGTAAAGGATCTGAATCTCGCCGAAGCGGCGACGCTCGCCTCGATTCCGAAGGGCCCGGGTCGGTACGATCCACGTCGCTTTCCTGATCGGGTCATTCAGCGGCGGAACACAATTCTCGAGCTGATGCGTCGCGACGGCGAGATCACCGACGCCGACGCCAGCCTCGCCAAGGCCTATCCGCTGCGCCTCGCGCGAAAGACCGACGCTGGCGAATTCGCCCCGTATTTCGTCGAGTGGGTGCGCCAGCTGCTCGACGAACAGTTCGGTCGGCAATTGTATGAGCAAGGTCTAAAGGTCTATACGACGCTCGACGTCGAGCTCCAGTCGGCGGCTGAGCGCGCGCTCGAGACCCAAATGCGTGCGATCGAGGCGGGGAAGTACGGCGCCTACAAGCACCAATCCTACGAGCAGTACGCCGCGCAGGCCGTCGACAACGACAACGAGAGCGCGGCTGCAAACTCCCCGTATCTGCAGGACGCTTTCGTCGCCATGGATCCGCGTGACGGCTCCATCCGCGCGCTCATCGGCGGACGCAACTTCGACGACTCGAAGTTCAATCGCGCGGTGCAAGCGTTGCGTCAGCCGGGTTCCACATTCAAACCGATCGTCTACGCCGACGCGATTCAGAATGGTCGTCCCCCATCATACATCCTCGACGACTCACCATTGAGTTACACGCCTCCAGGTGGCCAAACGTGGGAGCCGCAGAACTACGACAGCAAGTTCGAGGGGAAGATGCCCCTCCGACGCGCGCTTTATGAATCTCGAAACCTCGCCACGATCCGCCTCGGCATGGAGCTCGGCGAGGCGAGCGTCATCGACGAAGCGCGCAAGTTCGGCTTAACGACGCCGATTCCGCCGTATCCATCGATCCATATCGGCGCCGCGTCCGTCTATCCCATCGAGCTAGTCGCGGCATACTCCGCGTTCGCCACCCTCGGCACGCGGTCGACGCCGATGGCCATTGTGCGCGTCGAGAATCAGAAGGGCGACGTCCTCTGGGCCCCGCCGCCCCAGCGCACCGCCGTGCTCTCTCCCGAAGAAGCATGGCTCATGGTCGACATGATGAAAGACGTCGTCCGTCGCGGAACGGCCGCGGGCACCGTCGGATCCGTGTTTCATCTTCCCGCAGGTGGCAAAACGGGAACGACGAATGACGGCACCGACGTTTGGTTCATCGGCTATACCTCGGATCTCGTCGCCGGCATCTGGATGGGACTCGATCGTCCGCAGAAAATCAAAGCGAATGCACAAGGCGGTGTTCTCGCAGGGCCTGCTTGGGCCGCTTTCATGAATCAAGTCTACAAGCGCAAGCCAGCTCCTCCGGATTGGCCGCGTCCATCCGGACTCGTTGCGCAGTCGATCGACGTCACGACGAATACACTGTGGACGCAGGGCTGCGGCGGCGTGCAATCCACGGAGTACTTCATTCCTGGAACCGAGCCGACTCAAACTTGCGCGCCGTCGGTGGCGCCTGATACAACGGGGCTTGGCACGCCGCTCCGGCCGGACACGGGCGGCGCAGCGAATTCCGCCACGCAGCCGTCCAATCCGTTTGCGAATCCTGTCGTCGTTCCGGGAGCGGTGCCGTCGCCGCGACCCGCGCGGCCGACCGATGGCGACTCGATCCGTCGTCGCGATTCATTGGTCTTCCCGCGGACACGCACGCGCGACACGACGCGCCCGCGACGTGACACGACTCGCGTACCGCCGCTGAACCCGGCGGCGAAGTCACGCTGACGATCGCGGAGTGACCACCGGACCGTCCAACGGGTGGCTGCCCGTCGACTGCCACGCGCATACCACGTTCTCGGACGGCCAGCTCACGGTTGATGAGCTGATCGGGCGCGCGCGCGATCGCCACGTTTCGCCCAGTGTGAGCGATCACATCTCGTCTTACATGGACAGCGCCGTGTCGACGGTCGACGAGGTGCGCGCCTATCTCGACGAGCTCGCGCACTACGACGTGCTCCGCGGCGGTGAATTCTGCTGGCATGACTCGTTATGGCGCGAGATCACGAACGACCTTGTCGCTCGATTCACGCATCGTCTTGGCTCGCTGCACGGAATCTGGTTGCCGAACGGAGAGCTCGTCTACGCGTTCTCACGCCGCTTCCCGAACGTCTCGCCCGACGAGTACATGGAGGCGCATGTGGAGAATCTCGAGCGCTTCGCGCAAGAGATGCCCGTCGATGTCCTCGCGCACCCGACGCTTCTCCCGCTGGCGCTCCGTCTCTTTCCACCCGAAGCCCTGTGGACCGAGCAGCGCGAGGAACGCGCCGTACATGCGCTGGCTGACGCCGGGATCGCGTTCGAGATCTCGAACCGCTACCGGCCGCACGAGCGTTTCGTTAGGCGCGCGTGGAGCGCCGGCGTCCGCATCTCGCTCGGCTCCGATGGACATACCGAAGCGCAGGTCGCGGACATCGAGTTTCCCCTCTCGCTCGCCCGAGCGATTGGCGTGCCCGATCATGAGCTCTACGATCCTCGTCGTCACGGTTCGCGCACCGGCTTCTTTGAGCCGGGCGCGAAGCGCTCCCGCTGATCCAGCACGTGATCCGCTACCGCGCCCAGTTCGTCGTCCCCGTCGCGTCGCCGCCCATCACGGACGGCATTGTCGCCGTCGACAGTGGCCGTATCGCTTACGTCGGACCCCGCGACGGCCACGAACCCACCGCGGACGTCGTAGACCTTGGCGATACGCTGCTTCTGCCCGGACTGATCAATGCGCATTGTCACCTCGAACTTACGGCGATGCGCGGCTTTCTCGAGGACCTGGACTTCCGCACCTGGATACTACGCCTAACGAATTCCAAGCGCGCGGTGCTCTCTCGAGAGATGCTCCTCGATGCCGCCCGTTACGGTATTGCCGAGGGCCTTCGCCACGGCATCACCACCTACGCGGATACTTGCGATTCCGGCGTCTCGTTCGATGCAATGCGCGAGTGTGGTGTTCGTGGCATCATGTACCAGGAAGTATTCGGTCCCGACCCTGCGCAGTGCGGTGCGTCCCTCGCGGAGCTTCGCGAGAAGGTGAACCGGATGCGTCCATTAGAAACGCCGCTCGTTCGCATCGGTGTTTCGCCGCATGCGCCGTACACGGTTTCGGATTCACTCTTCTCGGCCGTTGCGCAATACGCAAGTAACGAGTCGCTTCCGATCGCGATTCACATCGCCGAGAGCCAAATCGAGTACGATCTCGTCGCAAGCGGCAGCGGGCCACTCGCGGACGGGCTTCGCGCGCGCAAGATCGACGTCGCAAGCCGCGCGCGAACGCCGATCGAGTTGATGCAATCACTCGGTGTACTTGCAGCGCGTCCTCTCCTCATCCACTGCGTTCACGTCGATGACTCTGACATCGCGCAAATCGCAGCCTCCCGTTGCGGAGTTGCGCATTGTCCGGCGTCAAACGCGAAGCTTGGACACGGTGTCGCACCTCTCGGTGCTATCCTGAGCGCCGGCATTCCGGCCGGCGTCGGCTCGGATTCGGTGGCCAGCAATAACCGCATGGATCTACTCGAGGAGGCACGTCTTGCCGCGCTGCTTCAACGGGCGTGGCGCGGTGACCTGCGTGAGGTGTCTGCCCATTCAGCACTCACTCTCGCAACGCTCGGCGGCGCACAGGCGCTGGGCATAGCGAACGATGTCGGCTCGCTGGAAGTCGGTAAATCAGCCGATCTTGCGGCTTTCCCCCTCGCTGACGTCGGTCCCGTCCACGAGCCTGAAACCGCTGCGGTCTTCGCTTTGCCAGGCACGCCAGCATCCTTTGTTGCGGTAGCCGGCGAGATCCTCGTTCGGGACGGCGAGCTTCTCAAAAAGGATCTCGCGCTCGAAAAACGTGTCCAGGAGAGCGCGAATGCTCTCGAAAGGTGGATGAGAATCACATAACTCAGGGTCTTGCGCCTCCGAGGCCTCCCGAATCCTCTCGAACGCCGCAGGCCAATTTGGCCGAGTGCGCCTTGTCGACTATTTTGCCTGCGAATAGCTTCCGAAGTACACGTACCCTTCCGGCGCGCCCATTCGTCGTCTGGAAGGAAGTTACAAGTGAGCGTTTTCGAGCCGTCCACCTCCCCAATTGACGAAGCGCGATCTTAGCGGCGCGCGGCCTCAATTGGACTGCTTGCGACTGCAAGCGAGCAAGCTGTCGAGCGTCACGCGCACGAAGGCCTACGGAGGTTTTGCGTGGTCGTTGGTTGTTTGGCTCTGAATGCGTCGTTCGAGCCTCTCACCATGGTCCCGATGCGAAGAGCGCTTCGCCTCGTGATCGATGGCAAGGCGGAAATTGTCGAAGCGGATCAGGATAAGGTCGTCCGCTCCGAACGCCTCACGATGCCACGCCCTGCCGTTATTCGACTCACGAAGTTCATCCACGTGCCACGTCGCTTTCGTCGTCAGGTGACGAACACGTTTCTTTTCGCGCGCGATCGTTACCGCTGTCAGTACTGCGGACGCCACGCGACAGAGCTCAAGATTCGGGAGGCACTCACGCGCGATCACCTCATTCCGCTTTCACGTGGCGGCACCAACGATTGGAACAACGTCGTCACTGCGTGCAGCCCGTGTAACACGCGGAAGGGGAATCGGCTGCCGGAAGAAATCGGGATGCACCCGCTTACGCATCCAGTCGAGCCGCACTTCGTACATCTGAGCTGGGCGGTTCGACGCCTCACGCCAACTCAGGCGCGATACATCAAGACGTTTTACGGCGACGAAGTACTGCATCAGATCGAGCTTCTTGAGCATCGCGGGTCCGGGGCCGCTCAAGTATCGGCTGCGCTCGGTCACGCTCACCACGGCGGCCACGGCCAGCGGCACCCGTGAAGTGAACGCATCGAGAACCGAAACGCCGCGAGCAAAGCTCGCGGCGTTTTGTTTTCACCAACAACGAGTCACCGCCACCCATCAACTACCCTGCCGTGAACGTTTCCGAGCGTTGCTCATAGTGCCGCCGTTCGCCGCCTAACAAGCGCGAGAGCAGCGTACCGATACCGTTCTTGAGGGCGCTCGCCGGATTCGTCTTCCCGCGCACCGCGGGCTGAAATTCGCCATGCAACCAGCGCTGGAGCTCGTCCAGGTCGCTCACGTCCAGCGTCGAAATGTCGAGGAAGACGTTGTAGTAGTATCGGCCACCCTGCGCGCGCGGCCGTAGAGGTACCCGATACGGTCGGCTCAGAGGCGCCTCGGCCGATGTCAGCGTGGCAAACCCGCCGAAATCCTCGAGCGAATTTCCATTGCGCCGCACCGCCCGGTAGACCTGCGCTGCGGGATCGTACTGCACGAGCACTTCCCACTCGGTCGACCCTTCGATGTCGTTGAACAGGCCCTTCTCGCGCCAGAGCTCGACCTTGTAATGGATCTTCGTCGGAAATCCATTGCGAAGCAGCTCACGCGTCGTTGGATCCGACAGCAGGTTCTTGCCCACGATGCTTGGCGATTGCGTAGCGGCGAACGTGCCGCCTGGAACGATGATGTCCAGCTGCACCGGACTCTGAGCCCGAGCCGTTGATACCGGGGCCAAGCTCAGAGCAACGCCAAGCGCGATCAGCGATCGAGTGGACAAATCGAGAAAGGTTAGAACCTGTGTCGCAGCCGCATGAACAATCGCAGCGGCTCGCCTGACGAGGACAGCGCCTTCGCCATGTAAAAACCTACACCGCCAAAGTCGAGACCACCGCCGATGTCTGTTCTGAAGCTGCTGAGCGGCGGTATGCGTCCGCTCGCGTATGTAAGCGATCCATCGGGCGGACCGACGAGCCAGCCGCGTCCCGCATCGACGAACACGACCCAATTGCCCGTGCTGCGAAAGTGGTGAGCCCGCGCTCGCGGCGCGGCATCGTCTTCGCCGCGCCCGATTGCGTCATCGTGCGATTCCCAATCCGGCTGAATATCGAAATGCAGATCGCCGCGATACTCGGCTTGCAGGAGCGCGATGCGATCGCAGAGCGCAGGCTGGCCGGGAAACACCGGTCCCACATTACAAGTTCCTAAATCAACTCCGGATGCATCGCTGCGGAAACCGTATCCTGGCATGACGCCCGGTCCATCGGCCGAGACGCGTCGCTCGATCGGGAGGGCATCGCCGCTCAGCCATCCGCCGATCAAGGCTCGGAGATTCAGCTGCGCCTCCGGCGATACCCGATTGTACCGGCGCGCATCGAGGAACCCCCTCGAGTACGTCGTCGGGATCGGCGACGTCCAGGACACATCCGTCCCTCCAGTCGTATTCGTGGCCACGTTCACTCGCTCCAACGTCCCGACGCCTCGCTCCCAATCGGCGCTGACTCGCCAGCCGGACCACGGATTGTCTTCGTCGTTTCGTGTATCGACGACGAACGTGCCCGTCGCGATGTGCAAACGGCCCTCATCGACCGGTGGATTCGGCCGCCAATCCACCTCGCTTCGAAACAAGGTGAATGGGTTGCGGGCGTCGCGCGTTATCCAGCGTTCATCGCCAAAACCGCCCGTTAGGCTCACGCCCCGCCATGCGAACAGCGAGGCCGTCGCGCTCGCGCCATGACGCTGGTAGTAGTCTCGATAGTCGCGGTGTCCCAGGAACGATGCGAGCCCGACCTCGAGATCCGAGAGCTGCCATGGTTCGATGCCATCGACGACGTTGAACAGTCGTCCACCGAGCGCGAATCCCTCGAGACGTCCAATGCGCAACTCGCCGCGCACATTGTGTCCAACATCATCGTCGCGCGACGAAAAGCTGCTGCCGGTGCGCAGAATGGCGTATGCGTCCAGCCGCGTGCTGCCCCACGGCGTCGTTCGATTGATCTGTGGACCCAGGTTGATTGGCAGCCCCTCGACGCGATTGTAGGCGCCAGCCGACGCGATCTGCAACCTGCTCCAACTTCGATCTGCTCGCCGATGCTCCCATCGGCGCCACCATGGGTCGCCCACGTCAGCGAGTGTGTCTCGATCCGCGATGATCTGATCTCCATCCTGCTGGTAGCGCAGCGGCTCGCGATAAATGCGGATCTCGCCGCCAATGTCCGCGACGTCTCTCCCTTCGACGTCGCCGCCAACCACGAGCAGGTCGCCATCGATGCGCGCCGAAGGCCGCAGAATGACATCCGAGTTCAACGCAATGACGCGCCCGGTAACGTGGCCGCCAATCGTGAGTGGCCCGTTCAGCACGGCGACGTCGCCGAAGATCTCACGTCCTCGTTCGATCTCGAGCGGTCCGCTCAGTCGCAACCCAGTGCTCGCGTTGAACAGCGACGCGGCCTCACGGGCAACGTCCGCCGGGAGGCCGCGGCGTCGAAAGGCAGTATCCGGCGCCGTGCGATCCTGGGCTGCGGCGACGGCGAAGCACGCCGGCAGCATCGCCACCGCGATCGCCAAAGAAGTCCGCATTGCTACTCCACCGAGTGAAGGGTCCGCCCGTCGTTGGGCACCCCACGTACCCACCCCGCGCCCCGATTATAACGATCGTTCCGAGAAAGAGTTGCCTTCTCGACGGATCTCCGAAACATTCAACACCTGTCCACCACAGGTCACAGCCAGAGCGTGTCGCTCCGACGCTGTTCATCTGTGGCGGTTTCCAGCTCTCGAGCCGTCCGTCGCGCCGATCAACTGCGTTGTCCGTCCGTCGCGCCTTCCCCCATGGTAATACCCAGTCGGCGCATTCTGCGATAAAGATTTGGACGGTCCGTCTTCAGTCGACGCGCGGCTTCGGCGACGTTGCCGCTCGCCATCGAGAGAGCGCGCGTGATCAACATTTTCTCGTAATCGTCCAGCGTCTCGCTGAGCGAGGAATCGAGTGAAGCCGGATCAGGAAGCGGCGCTTCGGGCGGCGCACCGCGACGCCCGTCGCCATCGATCGCCAGAACCGTCGAGACGTCCTCTCCATCGACCGGCAGCCCGGCGTGAAGAATCACGAGACGCTCGACGATATTCGCGAGCTCGCGGACATTCCCTTGCCAACGATGCCGCGTCAGTAGCGCCATCGCGTCTTCCGTCCAGGCGGGCTGAGCTTGCCCCGTGCGCATTCGGTGAAGGGCAGAGAAGTGCCGAACGAGCGAGGGTATGTCGCTGGGCCGCTCGCGAAGGGGTGGAATCGGAATCGGAATCACATTTAGCCGAAAGAACAGATCTTCTCGAAATGTCCCCTCATGCACGCATCGACCGAGATCTTTGTTCGTCGCCGATAGAATGCGCACGTCGATGCGAATCGGTTTTCCCCCGCCGACACGCTCGATCTCCTTCGCTTCGATTGCGCGCAGGAGCTTCGCTTGGGCTTCGGGACCCAAATCTCCGACCTCGTCGAGTAGCAGCGTGCCGGTGTGAGCGAGCTCGAAGCGACCAATGCGTCGATCGGTCGCTCCCGTGAACGAGCCTTTCTCGTGACCGAACATCTCACTCTCGACGAGATCACGGGGGATGGCCGCGCAATTCACGCGAATGAAGGGGCGATCGCGCCGCGCGCTCGCGCCGTGGATCGCGGCCGCGACCAGTTCCTTGCCGGTTCCCGACTCGCCAGTGATGAGTACTCGTGAGTCAGTCGGTGCCACGCGAGCAATGAGCTCCCGAACGCGCATCAGCGCTGGGCTGTCGCCGATCATGTCGCCACTCAGCCCGTACTCGCGTCGCAGTGATTTCGCCTCGCGGCGAACCTGGCGGAGCTCCAGTGCCGAGCTCAGTGCGAGGAGCACACCTTCGGGACTCAGTGGCTTCTCGAGGAAATTGAACGCGCCAAGCTTCGTCGCGCGCACGGCGTCCGAGAGTCCGGCCCGGCCACTCATCATCACAACGGGTACGTCGGGCAGCTTCTCTCGCATTTGTGCGAGCGTCGCGATACCGTCCATCTCGCCTGGCATCATGAGGTCCAGCAGCAACACATCCGGCTCGCTCTCGAGCGCGCGCTGCAACGCCGACGCACCATCCTGCGCGTCGCGAACCTCGTACCCCTCGGCGCCGAGGAGGGCACCGACCATGCGCCGAATGTTCGGCTCGTCGTCGACGATCAGTACACTAGGCATTCGCGCTACCGCGGCCGCTGGGCAATGCGCGCGGCTCGGCCATCAGCTTCGTGATGTATCGCTGCGATTCGGAAATGCGCTCGACTTCGATCGCGACTGCTTCGACCGCCTGCTCGATGCGCTCGAGCCGATTCTGCACGTCGGCCGGAATCGGCGGTGCCGCCGGCGGCCGGTCGATCAATCGCCGCGTGAAGGCGCGGATGATCGGAATGCCGAGCGCGATGACGGCGATCGTGATGAAGAAAGACTGGACGATCTTCACGGCCTCCGGCGGAATCATCCCTGGAGGAAACGGCGGACCCTGCATGAGCGTCATGAGTATCCGAGTCGTTAGGCTCATAAGAGAGCGGCAAGAATTCCGGCTTTGGCAACTGCCATGGCAGCCATGTGCTCTGTTTCGGCCATCTAACCCTCACGCCTGCGGCCAGGGGTCGCGGCAACGCCGCCTTCCGTCGCGCGCTCCGCGAGCAGCTTGGTCGTGAATCGCTGGCCCTCCGAAATCCGCTCGACCTCCACCGCAATCGAATCGATCGCTTGCTCCATCCGTTCGAGTCGCGCCAGTACGTCCGGCGACATCTTCGTTGGCCCGCCTTGCTCGAGCCGGCGCGCGAATCCCCGCGCGAGTGGAACGCCGATCGCCACCACGGCGACCATCGCCAATAGCGATATTGGAAAGAAAACGGGATTAACCATCAGAAGTCCTTGCGTCGTTGACAGGAAGAACGAATCGAATCGTCGTGCCCTCACCGGGCTGGCTCTCCGCACCAACCGAACCGTGGTGCGCGAGCACGGTCTGCCGCGCAATGGCGAGACCAAGGCCGGTGCCGCCCGGTTTAGAAGTTACATACGGTTCCCAGATGCGACTGAGCTGCTCTCGTGGAATTCCACAGCCGCTGTCCGCGACCACGATCTCCACTCCGCGCGCCGCCCCATTGCCATTCCCATTCGCGGAAGAACCGTTACTCTCGCGAGCACGTTCGATCGTGAACGGCCGGACGCGTACGGTAATCTGTGCCGAACGTCCTGTGGAAATCGTTCGGCACGCGTCTACCGCATTCAGAATCACATTCGACAGCGCACGCGCGAGCGCATCGTGATGACCATGAATCATTGGCGTCGCATGGTCGACATCGATGTCAAGCGAGATATCCGTGGGCACGGTCGAACGTGCCGTATATCGCACGAGCTCCCCCACGTCGATTGCGGCTTGCGGTCCCTCAGGTAGACGACCGAACTGCGAGAAGCTTCGCGCCATCGCTTCGAGTCGTCGCGATTCGACGTCCAACACCTCCACCGTCTCCACAAGCGCCGGAGAGAGCGACGGGAGCTCGCGTCGCAAGCGCTCAACGGCGAATCGAATTGGCGTGAGTGGGTTCTTCAATTCGTGTGCAACCTGTCGCGCGGACTCTCGGAGCGTTGCGGCGCGTTCGGCTTCGAGCGCGCGCGCCCGGCCGAGCTCGAGCTCGCGTGACATGTCGCGCATCCGTTGGCGCAGGACCTCGAACTCCGGCGCGCCGCGACGCGGCGGACCTTCCGGCAGTGGCTGGCTTCGGCCGATTCGCTCCGTCCAGCCGACGAGCTCCTGCAGCGGCCGGCTCATGTTGCGACTCAAGTGACCGGCGACGCGAGATGCCAGCAGCGCCAGAATGAGGAATGACACGAGTGCACCGGCGAGCGCACGCACCGCGGCCGCTTTGTAGATGTAGCTCGCTCTCCTCGCCTGAAGGGCATTTGCTCCCAGCGTACTGTCAAATTGTGCGAGTGCCTTTCGCTGATCCGTCGTGAGGGGAGCCGTGCGCGCTACGCCAAGAGCTCGGTTCCCGGAGGCCGCGACACTGTCCCAGGCTGCCTGCGCACCGACGAGCTTCAGCGCCCAGTAGCTCGTGATCCCGCCCGACAACGTGAGCACGATGGACGGGATAAGGGCGAACGACAGGAGGATGGCAAAGAGGCGACCACGAAACCCAACTCGCTTCACTGGCACCTCTTACGCGCAGGCCCGAATGGCAGTTTCGTGTAGAAACCTACAGGCAGTACGGAACGGCATCCACCCTGACTGGCCATCGCACGATCATGAAGACGCACACCGATTATCTCACCTTCAAGACCAAGCAACGTCAGGAAATCATCGACATCACGGACCAAGTCGAGAAATGTCGCGCGGCCGCCGACATCGATGATGGAATGGTGCTGGTGTCGGCTATGCACATATCTGCATCAGTCTTCGTCAACGATCACGAACCCAATCTGTGGCAGGACATTCTGCAGTGGCTCGAGGAAAACATCGCACCCTGGGATCCGGGCCGCTATCGACACAACAGCGGCACGGGCGAGGACAACGCTGCGGCCCATTTGCGATCTCTCACTGTGGGCCACGAAGTCATCGTCCCGGTCACAAAGGGGCGGCTCGATCTCGGGCCATGGCAGAGGATTTTTTATGGCGAATGGGACGGCCAGCGACCCAAACGAGTCATTCTCAAGGCCACCGGAATGTGAGTGTAACCAAAATTGCTCACTTGGAACGAGTTACTGCCTTTCATGAGCCGCCGTTCGTATTTAGATTACATCCCGACTCGCGGTCTAGCCCAATCGGTGGGCGGCGAGTCTTGAAATCGCTCAGCGCGAGTGAAGTGTGACGCGGCACCGGCGAAGACGTGCGCGGAGACGTCGCTATACGCCTCCACGACCCGTCGGGTCGCCTCGCCTCACTGCACTCGCCGGCAGGTGCGCGAGCGGCTGGCTCGTCTCACATTCGTGCGAGAGTGCTGGCTGCGGGACGCGCACAAAGAACAACCCGCAGAGAAGTCATGAACGGACGCCATCCGCGTACCCCCGCTTCGAGCCCTGTGTCGCGCACCCAGGGCGCTCTCATTCACCGTGGACCGGGCGCAATCGCCGCCTCCCACTCCCTCACAGCCCCGTTCGTCCACGCGCCGAATGCCGCGCTGCTCATCGATTTCGACAATGTCACGATGGGCATCCGCTCCGATCTGGGCAAAGAGCTGCGCACGCTGCTCTCGTCGGACATCATCAAGGGCAAAGTCGCTGTTCAACGAGCATACGCTGACTGGCGACGATATCCGCAATACATCGTCCCGCTGTCGGAGGCGTCGATCGACCTGATCTTCGCGCCCGCATACGGATCTTCAAAAAAGAACGCGACTGACATTCGCCTCGCGATCGACGCCCTCGAACTCGTTTTCACTCGCCCGGAGATCGGAACCTTCATTCTGCTCTCGGGCGATTCTGATTTCTCGAGTCTCGTTATCAAGCTGAAGGAGTACGGGAAGTACGTCATCGGCGTCGGTATTCGCGAATCGTCGAGTGACTTGCTGGTCCAGAACTGCGACGAGTACTACAGCTACAACGCGCTCGCCGGGCTGGTAAAAGCCAGCGAAGAGGAGCCCGCCCGAAAGTTCGACCCGTGGGAGCTCGTCACCGAGGCCGTCACTCGCATGAAGCGCAACGGCGACGTTATGCGCTCCGACCGGCTCAAACAGGTCATGCAGGATATCGATCCTGCCTTCGACGAGAAGAACCTCGGCATGTCCAAGTTCTCTCGCTTTGTGCAGGAAGCGCATCAGCGTGGCCTCCTCTCGATGACGAAGTTGGAGAACGGTCAGCTCGAAGTTGGACCACCCACGTCGGCCCCCGCCACGGAGACTCGTGCGCCACTCGCTGCGCTCGAGCCGATCGAAATCGAGCATCCGAGCACGCCCAGCGATGGGGTCATGCGCGAGCGCGAAGCGGCCGAGCCTGCAGAGGAGCGCGAGGAGCGAAGCCGCCGGGGTCGACGTGGACGCGGACGTGGACGCGGACGCGAGCGTGAGGAAAAGGGCCGCGCGCCGGCTGCGGCTTCCGCGGCCTCGACCGATCTTCCGGCGCCGCTGCGTCTCGCCGAGGAGCCCATTGCTCCATCGGGTGATACCATCGGCGCTGCTGGCGAGCGCCTAACGCGTAACGAAGCATTCGATCTCGTCCGCCGCGCGGTCGAGACGCTCACGACCGACGACGACGACACGACGCGCGCCAGTGCCGTTAGGCATCGCGCACGCGAAATCCTCGGCCGCGATAGCGAAAGCCTTAACGAGCGAATGTTCATTCGCATCCTCAAGGACGCGCACGATTCGGGCGTCGTCGATCTGCGACGTCGCGGCGACGACTTCGAGGTCGCGCGCGCGGTCGAATCCCTGCCGGTCGCGGATCAAGTCGCGCGCGCAGACGCCGCGAACGCACCGCCGCGTGCAGCCTTAGGTGCGCCGACACCGCGGCTCGGAATGGGCCCGCGAGGCGCCGGGCGTGGCCGCGGCCGTCTCGAGGGTCCACCGCCGGAGCTCCTCGCCGTGGGTGTCGTCGACGAGGCCGCGTCTCCACGCGAGGTCGCTGCGCAGGAGACGCCGCTCGTCGAAGGAGTGATGTCGAGTCCGGCCGCCACCAACAGGGGCATTAGCGAAACTGAAACGCCCGCTCCCGTCGAGGAACAGCCGCAGCGAGGCGGTCGCAAGCGAGGACGTCGCGCTACGCCGGCCGCCTCGGTGGAGACCGTCGCCGCTGCCGCTCCAGTCGAGACACCATCGCCAGCACCTGCGGCACCAGCGCCGCGAAAGTCGCGCGCTCGCACTGCGGCCAAGACCGCGCATCGCCGGGCCCGCGCCAAGAAGGCGCCGAAGACCGAGAGTTGAGCACCGTCGCGCCAAGGACACGGCGGGCCACCAAGCCCGCCGTGCTTCCTCCCGAATTCTACGATCGACCCACCGAGCTCGTCGCGCGCGATCTTCTCGGCGCCGTCCTCGAGTGTCGTACGCGCGAGGGAAGCGCCAGTGGGCGCATCGTTGAAACGGAGGCTTACATTGGCGAACACGATCTCGCCTGCCATGCCGCCGCTGGACGCACTGCTCGTACCGAGCCACTCTACGGCGCACCGGGCATTGCGTACGTCTATTTCATCTATGGCATGTACTGGTGCTTCAATGCGGTCACGCGTGCCGCGGGAGAGCCGAGCGCCGTTCTCGTTCGCGCTCTCGAACCGCTCACCGGCATCGATCTGATGCGCGAGCGGCGTGGCGTTCGTCGTCGCGACACCGATCTCACCAACGGACCAGGGAAGCTCTGTCAAGCGTTAGGCATCGACGCACGCCATAACCGAACTCCACTCCAGGCTCCGCCGCTGGTCATTCGTCGCGGTCTCGAGGTTGCTCGTGAGTCGGTGACCATCACACCGCGCATTGGTATTTCGCGTTCCGCCGACTGGCCGCTTCGGTGGTTCGTCTCCGATAGCCCCTTCGCATCGAAGACTCCACCAAAGTTTCCACGCCTCAGCGCCGATCGCTGACGCGCCGGAAACACGAAGGCCCGCATCCTGAGACACGGGCCTTCGTCGCAGCTATGGCTCGATCAGTCCTTGCTGATCGAGCTTCCGATGTTGTACCGCAGTCCGGCCTCGTATGTGAGGTGGAAGGCCTTGCCGTTGTAGAGGAACATATTCTTCTGCGCCGGGCTCGCCGTACCCTGGAAGAATACAGAGAAGCCGATCAGGCGAAGTTGGCTGCCGATGACGAAATACGGCGATGCGCCGGTTCGCAGCTGGCTGATGTACGCCTGAGTGGCGTTGTACTCGTCCATCGACGAGAAGTTCATGTCAGCTGGCGCCGCGCCGCTGATCTGCTTGATCGAGAAGCCGATTCCGGCGTACGGATGCAGGTACAGGTTGCTGCCGGGGAAGATCATGGCCGATACATCCAGCCGACGCATGTTCTTCAAGTTGATGATCCGCGGAATCGTGTCCGAAGGGCTGGTA
Organism: Gemmatimonadaceae bacterium; assembly: GCA_036496605.1. NCBI lineage: Bacteria > Pseudomonadati > Gemmatimonadota > Gemmatimonadia > Gemmatimonadales > Gemmatimonadaceae > Gemmatimonadaceae bacterium. The sequence goes on from DASXKV010000068.1 coordinate 152,504, forward strand.
TTCGTTAGGATTGCCGCCTGGTCGGTGAAGAACGCCTCCGAGTACGAGACGTAGAGTCCGCCGTGGCTGCGCGTGATGAGCCACTCGATGCCGGCGAGTGGCGCTTGGCGATGGGCCGTCGTGCCGGAGTTGAAGTCCATACCGCCGGCCTTGACGCCCCAGAACCACGCATCCTTGAATGAGCTTCCCAACTGTGCCGTCCCAGCGCGCGGCATCGCGGCGATGATAGCCACGGCGGCGGCCAGGGCACGGGTGATTCGCATACGAATCCTCGACGCTGAGGTCCTCTCGGTTCACCAAGCACAAACAACCAGCCACCAGTCAACCGATGGCATTCTCCTGCTGTTCGACGCGCAGAAGCGCCGGGGCGTCACGGTTTGCCCTTTGGCGTGCCGGACGCATACTATGGGAAGAGAGCTGGCCCGCAGCCCCGACCGGGGGTGGGCAGGTCCATTCAGCCGTTCCGTTTCCTGCCACGGAGGCCCTATGTCTTCCATTCTCCCCGGAGCGCGGGAGTTTCTCGCGCCGGTCTATGGCACGGTGTTTGGTCAACGGACGGCGGTCGTCCACCGGCTCAAGCAGGGTGACAAGCTCATTCTCGTTCCCGATCCACCGGGCGTCGACCAGCCCAGCGTCTGGGTCCACGCGCGCGGTGGCGATGTCGTTGGACATCTGTCACCGGACGTGAACTCATGGCTCGTCCCGACCATGTTCGATGGCGAACGCTATACGGCCGAGGTGAGTCGCGTTGCTGGCGATGACGTCGCGAGTTGGAAACGACTTGTTATCACAGTTCGCTGCGCGCGTGATTCGTCGAACGTTTAGATCACGTTCAGCCGGCGGCCAACTTTCTTGAAGGCCTGAATCGCCGTATCCAGATCGTCCCGCGAATGAGCCGCCGAGATCTGACAGCGAACGCGCGCCTGTCCCTGCGGCACCACCGGAAAACCGAATCCGGTGACGAATACGCCTTCATCGAGCAGCATGTCGCTCATTTGGATTGCCGCGGCCGTCTCGCCGACGATGATCGGGATGATCGGCGTTTCGCCTGGCAGCGGCTTGAATCCCGCCTCGATGACCTGTTCGCGGAAATAGCGCGAGTTCTCACGAAGGGTCTCGACGCGTTCCGGATGCTGCTCGATCAATCGCACCGCCGCCAACGCGCTCGCCGCGACAGTTGGCGGCAATGCGTTCGAGAAGAGTTGGGGACGCGAGCGTTGCGTCAAATAATCGGTGAGCGCTGCCGAGCCAGCCACGAAGCCTCCTGCCGCTCCGCCGAGCGCTTTGCCAAGCGTCGAGGTAACGACGTCAATCTCTCCGAGCAATCCGTAGTGCTCCGCCGTGCCGCGACCGTATTTCCCCAACACGCCGGTCGCGTGCGAATCATCGACCAGAACCACAGCATCGTGTGATCGCGCGATCTCGAGAATGTCGGGCAGCTTTGCGATGGCGCCCTCCATCGAGAACACGCCGTCGGTCCAGATCAATCGACGACGATTACCGGCGGCTCCGCGAAGCTTCTCGCGCAGATCATCCATGTCGCTATGCTTGTACACGGCGGTCGTGCATTTCGTAATCGCTTTCGCCAAGCGCATCGAATCGATGATGGACGCATGGTTGAGTGCGTCGGACACGACGAAGTCGCCTTCCTGCACGACGGTGCTCGTCAACCCTTCGTTGGCATTCCACGCCGACACGAAGCTCATCGACGATTCTGTTCCGACGAAGCGCGCGAGCGCTTCCTCCAGCTCACGATGAATAGTGAACGTCCCGCAAATAAAGCGCACGCTCGCTGTGCCCGCGCCATAGCGCCGGATTGCCTCGATCCCCGCTTCGACCACTGAAGGCTCGTCGCACAACCCGAGATAGTTGTTCGACGACAGAATCAGAATCTCACCGCGTCCCTCCATGCGGACCCAGGCCGACTGCGGCGAATCGAGATAGTTCAATCGCTTGTACACGCGATCGCGCTTGAACTGCTCGAGCTGCTGCTCGAGCGTGCCATCGAACGTCGTATTGGTTGCCGTCACGTTCCCCTCACCAGTTATCGATCGTGCCTTACGCGATCTCGAATATTACCTTGCCAGCTTCGCCGCTCTTGATCGCGTGAATCGCCTCGTCGGCGGCGTCGAGCGGAAAGCGATGCGTGATCACTGGCGATGGATCGAAGTTGCAGGACCGGAGAAATCGCGTCATCTGATGCCATGTTTGATACATCCGACGCCCAACGACGCCGTACACGGTGATCCCTTTGAAGATCACCTCCGTCGCAAAATCCACTTCCATCGGTTTCGCCGGGATGCCGAGCATCTGAACGTGTCCGCCAACGCGAACGAGCGCGAACGCTTGATGAATTGCCGAAGGGACGCCCGACATTTCGAGCACGACATCGACGCCGAGGCCGTCGGTGTGTCGCTTAACGACCGTTGCTGCTTCATTCGGATGCACGACGTCGTGCGCACCCATTCGTGAGGCAAGCGCGAGCCGGGTTTCGTTGATGTCGGACGCAATGATGCGCGACGCGCCGGCTGCCTTACAAATCCCGATCGCGAACAGTCCAATTGGTCCACACCCGGTCACCAGCACCGTCGCACCGGGAATGTCGGCGCTCAGCGCGGTATGGAATGCGTTGCCCATCGGATCGTGAATGCCGCCGATGTCGAAGGAAATGTTGTCGTCGAGATGCCAGACATTGGTCGCTGGCATCGCGATGTACTCGGCGAAGCAGCCGTCACGGTCGACGCCGATGATTTTCGTGTAGGGACATACGTGCGCGTTTCCCGTGCGACACAACAGACAGCGGCCATCGACGATGTGACCCTCCGCGGTCACGCGATCACCCTCACGAACATCGGTGACGAGTGCGCCAACTTGCACGACCTCGCCGGCGAATTCGTGTCCGACGATAAATGGCGGCACACACCGTCCGCGCGCCCACGCATCCCATTCGTAGATGTGTACGTCAGTGCCGCATACGCCGGCCCGGCGCACATGAATCAACACTTCATTGTCCCGAATCTTCGGTTCGGCGACGTCTTTCAGTACGAATCCTGCTCCCGCGGATTCTTTTACGAGCGCTTTCACGCGCGGTCAGCTCCTCTCAATGTCGTGCGCTTTCAATGCCGCGATGGCGTTGCGACGCGGGAAGCGCGAGTCGAAACCTCGCATTTCATCTTCGGCGATGGAAGTGCAACGCGTGCACACCTATTGCGTGTGATATGTGTGCTTCCTATATTCGCGTTTAGCGACTGTTCTCACTGAACGAGGGTATTGCGTGGATCTACCGCAACGAAGGTGCTCGTTCTCGACGTCGAACTCTGCGGCGAATGCGTTGACCGCCGCTGGTCGCTCTGCCCCCCTTCAACAACAATTCCAGGTTCCGTCATCAGCGCGCCGCATCAGCGGCGCGCGTGTCGTTTTTGGCGTGACCATCGAGTGTCACGATCGTTATTCGGCGCAGATGACGCCGTCATCTGCGTGCGTCGATGTAGCATGGCCAGCACGAACGCTCTGATGTAGCTGTCTCCAAGCTTCGCGCATCTCCGCGGAGATGCGTGTTGCGGCGATCGAAACGCCTCGGCGTTGCGTCGCCGTCTCGCCGGTCCACCGGGGGATCGATCGAGAGCAATACACTCCATTATGGAGAGGTTACCATGGCTGCAAAGAAGCGCGGTGGTCGGAAAGGCGCCAAGAAGCGTGGTGGTGCCAAAAAGCGTGGTGGCGCCAAGAAGCGTGGTGGAAGAAAGCGCCGCTAGGCAACGCGCTCGTACGCAAGAAGCCGGCGAGTCTCGCCGGCTTCTTTCTTTCTCTACATCCCGCGTCAGCGCGAGTAACGAGCGAGCGCCAGCTCGAGTATCCGCGCGATCAGTGCGTCGTACGCGAGTCCACCTTCTGCCGCCGCACGCGCGAACTCGCTCTCGCGTTCCAAATAACAATTCGGGTTGACTTCGATGACGTAGATGTCGTCGTTGTCCGTCACGCGTAAATCGATGCGCGCGTAATCTCGAAGCCGCAATGCATTGAAGGCTTCGACTGCGACGCGTTGCATGCGCTCGCTGAGCTCCTTACTGACATCCAGCGGAAACACGGAGCGCGTTCCCGCGAACTGCTCGCCGCTTCCCGCGCCGTCATCGCCCCACTTCGCCTCCCAGCTTGCGATTCGTGGCACACCGGCCGGGAATCTCGAGAAATCGAGCTCCATCACCGGCAATGCCTTCGCATTTGCGTTGCCGAGAACGCCAACGTAGAACTCGCGCCCTTCGACGAATTGTTCGACGAGCACGGGTTGCTGAAAGGCCGACTGCAATTCGTCGATGCGAGTGAATAGCTCGCGCAAATCGTTCACGACCGAATTGCTGCTGATGCCGAGTGACGCATCTTCCTGCGGGGGTTTCACGATCAATGGAAACGCGATGTCACCGGCCCAGTCGAGTGCTCCGCGAAACAGCGTCGCGAATTCTGGCGTGAGAATGCCATGAAAGCTCAGCACCTTCTTCGTGAGCGTCTTGTCCCCAGCGAGCAGCAGACCCGCGGGACTCGAGCCGGTGTAACGCAGCCCAAGCAGGTTGAGAAGGGCTGCGACGTTCGATTCGAGCGCACTCTTGCCGCCGAATGATTCGGCGAGATTGAACACGAGATCGGGTGGCCCCGACTTCAGCGCGTCGACGAGTGGCTCGACGCTGTCGTCGACGGCTAGCGGTTGCACGCTGTGATCACACGCTTCGATGGCACTGCGCAATTGCTCGAGCACCGGATCCACTGGTGGCTCGAGTGCATCCGCCGAGTGCATTACGACGACCTTCATGCTTCGACCGTATTGTGTCGTTCGTCGGCTTTTGTGCGCGCTGTTCGTCGGAGCGACTGCGTGTGCCGGTAATTCATGACCACGGCAGCCCCAAACGCCGTCAACTCGATCAACGTCGCCGCCTCCAGGCCGCTCACGTGCAGGCCAAGCGCACGCGCGCGCGCGATCAAGTGATCGAGCAGCGAGCGCACGACCGCCGGTGCTTCGCCGGTCCAGTACGACAGTCGCACGAGTATTTCTCGGTAGTGGCGCGCGATGAATTCATCGGCTGGCGTGCCGCCGGGTGCGTCCGCTCGCGCTGCGAAGATCCGACGGAGATCTGCGTCGAATTGGCGCGCATCGAGGATCGGAATATCTTCCACTTCGCTGTCGTAGTGTTCGGCGACGGTATAATTCATCGACTCGACAGGGAGGTCCTCGGCGGTCGGTGCAACGGCGTCGGGCTGCAAGTCGCCGATTTCCGCCATCACGCGATCGACATATTCGAGCTTCGCGAGCGCAGGCCATCCCGCGTAATCCTTTCGCCAATCGATGTCTGGTGTGAGCCATACTGCGAATGTCTCGGCAAAGTCTTCATCCGGATGCTTCTGCGCGTACCATCCGAGAATGTGTCGGACGTGTTGGCGGGAAAACGGATCGGCTCGATAGCGTTCGCGATACGGGCGAGCAAAGGAACCGAATGCGCGTTGCCAATCCGCACGATCATAGAGTTGGAATGCGTAATTGACCGCGTGTCCAGCTTCGTGCCGCAAATAGCGCATTGCCTCGACGTCATCTTCCACCGCGCCCGACATTTCCTCTTCGAGTCGTTCGAGACGCCGGTCGACCAAATAAAACGGCACGCCAATGATTGGCGTGCCGTCTGGACAGCCCCATTGGTCGGTCAGATAAACCGGCGGTTTGAACGAGATCGACCGCGCCGCGAGCTCCTTGTACAGCTGGTCGATCAAACGCTCAACTCGAGAGCCGCGGATCTGAAGTCCCAGCTCCGAGATTCGCCTCCCCAGCAATGCACTGCGTTCCTCGGCCCACTCTACTGACTGGTCCACGTCTCTTCAAACGGGCAATCCCCGTACCGAACCCGACGCAATAGAAAAGGGCGCCAGTACAGTGGCGCCCTTCAGTCAAATCCGATCCCAATGAGCTAGGCCGCTTTCGTGTCTTTTGAAACTGGTGCCAATTCCGGCGCTACGCCCCAGACGAATGAATGAAAAATTGGCGCGGGCTCGATCTGCCTGCCGCGTGAAATTATGATCCCGACAGGTTCGTTCGCGCGCGGATCCTGGGTGGAAGCCTTCATATATAGTACTGGGCTAGGTCTCTGCCGAGACATCGATAGGAACGAGCCGAACCGGGGCACGCGACGAGAACGGTTCGCCGCTATGCGCCCGGTCGCTCAGTCATTAGCTTCGGTCCCCTCTAAAGCAGTCTCGGTGCCACGGTCGCACGCAGCGATAACTTTCGATAATTCAACGACATAGAAACAAGAAAAGCCAGCAGCAATGCTGGCTTGTATTGCTTCGACACGATCGCATTGAGACCACCCGTGTCACTCCGAATGCCTATCACGTAATCTCCTTCCGCGCCAGGAACATCTCACTGCTTCCATCGCGCTCGAGAGATACAGCCCACCCGCGGTAGCGATTCTCCAATTCCTGAAGCGTTGGAGCGGTGCGCTGTGTGTCGGAAGGCACGACGAGATGAATACCACCGTCGGCTGTTGCGCTTTGCAGAAGTCCGATGACGCGCGCTCGTTGGGCAGCGGACAATCCTCGTAATGCATTCGAACTCACAATCACCGCATCCAGTTCGGCGTCAGGCGCCCACGCTGACCAGTCCGCCCTCAGCGCGTGAACTCGTTCTCCGAGACCGGCCGCCGCGGCGGCGCTGAGGACGCGCTCCACTACATCATCCTCCGCGGCGACGGCTGTCACCTCACAACCATTCGCGGCGAAATACAGTGCAGGGCCTTCGGCAGACCCGGCGACCAGCACTCGTGCCTCGCCCGTCGGTCGTACCGCTCGGACGAGGACGTCGTCCGCCTGCAAGCCCCAATGCTCGGGCCGGCGAAGCTCGTTTAGCAGCTTCAGGCGTCGACGCCGCCAAGTCTGGTAGCTCGGAAGCCGTAGTCGACAGAAGATCAGCCGATCCACTTCCTCGCAGAGAAGCAATTCCGTCAGCGCAAGCTGCGGCTCTTGGGTGAGCATCGCGACCGCCTCATCGCCGATGCTCAACAGCGCGCTTCGAGGGATCGACTCCTTGTAACTCTCGATCTCCTCTTCGACGAACAGTTCGTATTCGTACTTGAGGGAGCGTGCTGGTCGATTCGCCATGCGCTCGGGGTGGCTGCTCGTGAGCAGAAGCTAGGTTCGCTGGAGAGTTACGCAAGTGCGAAACGCTTGATCGTTCACGCGGGCTCGACGTGGACGGTGATGTCGGCCGGCCCGTACGCGGATGCAACGGCCTCCTCGACGCGATCGGCCAGGGAGTGCGCGAAGTCGACCGGAGTACTGCCTGGTACGGCGATCGTCAGCTCCGCGAACAGCACTCCGGATGCGGTGTAGCGCGATCGTACGCGGCGCACCTCCACGATGCCAGGAATATCCGCAATGATGCGCCTCAAGTCGCCAGCTTGCACTGCGCGTTGATCGACGAGAATAGGAATGGATCGCCGCAGGATGCGCCAGCCGCTGAATGCTATGATCAACGCGACAGTGATGGCGAGTACGGCATCGACGTGACGTCCGCCGTGTCGGCCGAGCACGAGTGAGATCAGTGCGAGCATCGTTACCAGAATGTCGCCGCGCGTGTGCTCGGCGTCGGCCAGCAAGAATGCGCTTCCGATCTGCCGCCCGCACCGACGTTCGTACCAGACGACAAAGGCATTCACGAAAAGGGTCGCGCTCACGATGCCGAGGTCCGCGCGCGCAGTATGCGTTATCGATCCACCGCCGATCAGCGTCGTTACACCCTCTCGCATCAACTCGAAGCAAGAGATCGAGAGAAATCCGACGATCCCCAGCGCGCCGAGCGTCTCGAACTTGTCATGGCCATACGGATGGTCCTCGTCAGGCGCGCGAGCGGCGATGCTGACCAATGACATCCCGATGACATTGTTCAGCGTGTCCAGCCCTGACTCCAGTGCTGCGCCCAGCACCGTCAGCGACCCGGTGCGAACGCCGACGATCAATTTCACCACGACGACAAGCGCATTGAGCGCGAGAACCTGCCCGAGTACCCGGCGTACGGCCGGAGAACGTTCGTCGAGCCGCAGCGCATTCGGCGTGCGTTGTTGAGGTCTTGCCGTCATCGTGTCAACTTCACCTCCCTGGGTAAGCCGAGTCAACAACACAAATCGATTGCGAATACGTGCGTGCCTGAGCTTCCGGAGGTCGAGCGAGCCGTTCGCGCTCTGCGCGACGCAATTGATGGCGCAATCATCGAGCGCGTGAGGGTTCTCCATCCTTCACTGCAACGTCGCGTGTCGCGCGGCGCACTTCGAATGTTGCGGGGAGCCCGTGTCGGCAGGGTGGAGCGACGTGGCAAGCACCAGCTGATTCATCTCGAAGATGGTCGAGTCATTCACGTGCACTTCCGCATGAATGGAGACTGGGTAATCGGCTCGAGCGCGGACCCGCTGCCGCGGTTCGCGCGCGCCGTGTTCGAGTTCACGAGTGGTGTGCGCGTGGTATTGGAAGACTCGCGCGCGCTTTCGACGCTCGATATCCATGCGGCAGGCTCAGCGCTGCCGATCGATCTTGGTCCTGAGCCGCAGGATCCGGCGCTCACGCCAGAGCGCTTTCGCGCATCGCTGGCACGACGCAGAATCCCGATCAAAGTCGCACTGCTTGATCAGCGAATCATCGCCGGGCTAGGGAACATCTATGTGTCAGAGGCGCTTTGGCGCGCGAAGATCGACCCGCGGTTGGCTGCCGCCTCGCTGGAACTCTCGGATGTTCGCCGCCTGCTCATCGCGATTCGGACGGTGATCGAGCGTGCGACGGGAGCGCGGTACACGAGCACGGAGGGAGCACGGCTCGACGTCTATGATCGCGAGGGCCGGCCGTGTCGGCGTTGTCGCTCGAAGATCGGCCGCATCGCACAGTCGGGTCGTTCGACGTATTATTGCCCTCACTGCCAGCGCGGCGCTCCCGTTAGTCGAGTGCCTCGATCAGCGCGCTCTTGAGATAGCCGGTCTCGGGAATACCCAGAATCTCTGGGTGGTCGAGAGGCTGGCCCCGGAGCTCGCGAAGCGTCAAGCGTCGCCCCGAGTCCGACGCTGCCGCGCGAAGCATGTCGAGGAAGAGGGGAGTCGTTAGGTGAAAGCTGCAGCTCGCCGTGAGAAGCATCCCTCCCGTGGTGAGCAGCTGCATCGCGCGCAGATTGATTTCCTTATATCCGCGAACTGCCGATGGAATCGACGCTCGGCTCTTGGCGAATGCCGGCGGGTCGAGAACGATGGTGTGGTAGCGTTCGCGGGCTCTCTGCTGCGCCTTCAGAAACTCGAACGCGTTTGCCTCGATGAAGTCGATGTTCGAGAAGCCATTCAGCGCCGCGTTCGTCTCGCCGCGGCGCAAGGCCTCACTCGATACATCGAGCGCGGTCACGTGCGCCGCGCCAGCGGCGAGATGGAGTGCGAACGATCCGTGATAGCTGAAGCAGTCGAGCGCTCGGCCGTGCGCGCGCGCTCCGATGGCGACGCGGTTCTCGCGCTGATCGAGAAAAGCGCCGGTCTTTTGCCCATCCCAAGGCGCGGCCAAATAGCGAATGCCGTGCTCGCTGACTTCAATCTCGCGCGGCACGTCGCCGGCGAGCAGCTCGACCATTGTCGTCAGATCCTCCTTGCTGCGGAGCGGCACGTCATGTCGCGCAAGAATGCCTAACGGTTTCGTGAGGGCCGAGAGTGCGGCGACGATCCGGTCGCGAAAGCGCTCGATCCCCGCGCTCATCAGCTGCACGACGATCCAGCGATCGTATCGATCGCAGACGAGAGACGGACAGGCATCACCTTCGCCATGGACGAGTCGGTAGGCATTCGTGCGTTCTGCGAGTGGCGCGCGGCGCGCGACCGCAGCTGTGAGCCGGTCGCGCCACCAGCTCTCGTCGAGTGAGGCGCGCGGGTTGCGATCGAGCAGGCGGAGGGCGATCTCCGAGGTGGGACTCCATAGTGCGCAGCCGAGCTCGCGACCGCGCTGATCGCTCACGATGACGGCGCCTGCTGGGGCGTCGGGGCGAGTGAGCACGTCGCTACGGTAGATCCACGGATGGCCCTGGGCCCATCTTCGCGCTCCCTTCGACGAAACGATTGCCGAGTCGAGTGCCTGGCGTCGTCGCGCGGTTGCTTGCGGTTTCATCGAGTCCGCTGCGATTTCGGTGCGGGGTTGAATTGGGCTTCGAGAGCGGGTACTATTCGGGCCCTTTCGCGTTGTCCGAGACCGATCGCAGTGCATGGGTCGGACTTGAGCCGATCGCGAAGGATGAATTAGGATTCATGGCTCGGCGCGAGCCCAACAATGCGCGCCAACGCTGTTTGAAAAGTGAAGGCAAGGTAGATCGTGGGATGTGAATCCAAACATCGTCCGAGCGTCGTCGCATTCGCGAGGTCGTTCGTGTCGATGGCTGAGAATTGCAACTCACTTGTAAGAAGCGCGTGCTCTGCTTGTCTATAGTGATGTAGTCAAGCGGACGAAGGCATGTGGAGGATGCCTGGGCACACGGAGGCGAGGAAGGCCGCGGTAAGCTGCGAAAAGCTCGGGGGAGTGGCACACACGCAATGATCCCGAGGTG
>DASXKV010000069.1 GCA_036496605.1 Gemmatimonadaceae bacterium
GGTTTCGCTGCGCGCCCCTCTGCATTCACCGCTCGCTGACGCTCGCTCGAAGCTTATCTGGAGTCGCGCGCGCGCTGCGCGCGCTCCCGCTCCTCTCGCGTGATTGGGCACATGAACATCGGCAACGCCGACTGCGTACGATGAATAGATTTCGTTAGCACCTAGCACCTAGCACCTGCCACCAATCACCAAGCACTGCGTTGTCGTCGCCCTCCACTAAGAACCGGCAGCAGAAGAAGAACGTCGTCGCTCAGGCGCGTGGTAACAAAGCGCCGCGGCCCGCTCCCGGCGCGAGTCGACGTGCGGCATGGGAGACGTTCAAATCCATCGCCGGCGCCGTCGCGATCTATCTCGTCATCCGCACGCTGTTCGTCGAGGCGTATCGCATTCCGTCGGGCTCGATGATCCCGACGCTGCTCGTCGGCGATTGGCTCTTCGTCAACAAGCTCGTCTACGGGCCGACGATCCCATTCACGAATTCACATCTGCCCGGGTACGCGCATCCGAAGCGCAGCGACGTCGTCGTGTTCGTGTCTCCTTATCAGCCGGACGAAGACGCACGCGGCAACGATCCGACGCCGACGCTCGTCAAGCGGCTCGTCGGTATGCCGGGTGACACGCTCTACATGCGTGGCGGACTGCTCTATCGCAACGGATTGCCCCAGCCACAGGGTTTTGCCGCGTCGAAGAATTACGTCGATCCCTCTGCCGCAAACGCCTCCGACGAATTGTTCGCGTGGCAGCACAAGTACGAGCTGAAGAAGACACGCTTCGGTTCCGCGCCCGAGGTGCCCACGCACGACAACTGGGGTCCGCTGCTGATACCGGCCGCACACTACTTCATGATGGGCGACAATCGGTACTGCTCGAAGGACAGTCGGTACTGGGGTCTCGTGCCGACCGACAACGTGAGAGGGAAGCCGCTGATCGTGTACTACTCGTATCGCCCGGGGCAGAGCGAAGGTGATTCGCAGGTCTGCAATCCGGACACGAGCGATCGTCCGCTTCCGGCCCTCACCGACATTCGCTGGAAACGCATCGGGGATCGAGTGCGATAGATTCGTGGCGTGAGATTCCCTCTCGTCACGATCGCGGCCCTGGCCGTCACTGCCTTTGCCCGTGACTCAGCCCGGGCGCAACCCGACCGCCTGACGACGCTGCCGCCGAGCAGCGTCTACGTACACCTCTCGACGAGCGCGTTGCGCGACTCCGCGCGCGCCCGACTCGCGACGCTGGATGGCCGCGTGCGCCTAACGGGCCTCGACGACAGCGTCGAGGTGCGGCGAGATCGCTGGGGCGTGCCGCACATCTACGCGCGCACGGCGCACGACCTCTTCTTCGCGCAGGGCTACGTCGCGGCGCAGGATCGGCTCTTCCAGATGGAGATCTGGCGACGCGCGGGTGAGGGACGTCTCGCCGAGGTGCTCGGTCCCTCATACGTGACGCGCGACCGACTCGCGCGGCTCTTCAAGTATCGCGGCGACATGACCGCCGAATGGAGCAGCTACGGTCCGGATACGCGCCCGCTCGTTACGTCCTTCGTCAGTGGCGTGAACGCCTACATCGACGAAGTCCGCGCCCATCCCGCGAAGCTTCCGATCGAGTTCTCCTTACTGGGCTTCCTTCCAGAACGTTGGTCCCCGGAAGTTCCGCTGACGCGCGTCACGTCGCTGAGCGGCGTCGCTAACGGCACGAGTGAGCTGCTGCACGCGCGACTGGTCGCGCTGGTCGGCGTGAAGCGCGCGAACGAGCTGCTCGATACGTATCCGCATCACGATCTCGATCCCGCGCCCGAACTGGACCTCACCGGACTGGATCAGAGCGTACTCGGCGGAATGGGGCAGGTTTACACGGATGTCGCCTTCAGCCGCATCGAAGGCTCGAACAACTGGGTGGTGAGCGGAAAGAAAACGGCGAGCGGGAAGCCGATCCTCGCGAACGATCCACACCGGGCGATCACGAATCCCGGCGTACGATACATCACACATCTCGTCGCGCCTGGCTGGAACGTCATCGGTTCGGGAGAACCCGCCAGCCCTGGCGTCGCCATCGGGCATAACGAGCGCATCGCGTTCGGTCTCACGATCGTTGGCATGGATCAGCAGGACATCTATGTCGAAGAGACGAGTTCGACGACGGGGATGCATCTCGTCATCGACACTATCCGAGTACGGGGCGAGGCGCCGCGGGTCGTGACGCTGTCGTACAGCAAGCACGGGCCGGTGCTGAGCGTCGACAAGGAGCGTAGCCGCGCAATCGTCGTGCGGATGGTGGGGCAGGAGCCCGGCACCGCGGCGTATCTCGCATCGCTCGCCCTCGATCGCGCGACCGATTGGACGAGCTTCCAGCAAGCGATGGCACGCTGGAAGATGCCTGACGAGAACATGATCTACGCCGACGTCGACGGGAACATCGGTTGGATCGCCGCTGGCTTGATGCCGAAGCGCAGCTGGTCGGGCCTGTTGCCGGTTCCGGGCGACGGCCGCTACGAGTGGAGCGGCTTCGTGCCGGTGACGCAGCTTCCGCAGCGCTACAATCCATCGAGCGGGTATATCGCGACGGCGAACGACAACACCCTTGGCTACATGCCGGCGGGTTACGACACGCCCATCAGTTACGAGTTTCCTCATCCGTCGTATCGTGGCGAGCGACTGCACGAAGTGCTGCGCGACAGCGCCCACTTCACGATCGAGGACTTCGAGCGGCTGCAGCATGACGACCTCTCGCTGCTCGCGCGCCAGCTCGTGCCGTCGATGATCGCGTCGGCGACGCGCGGCGGCGCCGGCGGCCGGCCGGAGGTGAGTGCGCTGAAAGACTGGGACTTCCACATGTCCAGGGACGCGCACGCGCCCCTGGTCTTCGAGGCGTGGTCGACGGAGCTCGCGCGGCTCGTCGCCAGCGCCCTCTATCCGCGCGACGTCGTCGCCGCGCTGCGCAATCGGGTCGCATGGTCAGTCGTGGACAGCATGCTTCGCGCGGGTGGCCGCGGCGACGCGCTCGCCATTGCCGCGCTCGATTCCGCCGCGGCCACGCTCGAGCAGCGGCTGGGGCCTAACGAGGCAACGGCGCGGTGGGGAGCGCTCCATGTCGTCGAGCTCAGGCACCCCATCGTACCGGCATTCGATCTCCCGCCGCTGGCGCGCAGTGGCGACGCCAACACCGTGATGGCGACGGGCGGCGCCAACTTCCGGCAGACGGCCGGCGCCTCGTACCGCGAGATCATCGACCTGGGGAACTTCGACAATTCGGTGGCGATCAACGTCCCCGGACAGTCGGCGCAGCCGGAAAGTCCGCACTACGCGGATCTGCTGCCGTTATGGGGACGCGGCGAGTACTTCCCGCTCGTCTACTCGCGCGCACGCGTGGTGGCGGAGACCCGGCATCTGCTGACGCTCGAGCCGATTCATCGTTAGCGCTTCCGGCGAGCATCGAGGTGATCGATAGCTCCAATCGCTCAGGCCTCGAACACGTCCGGCCGCTCAACGGCCAGAACTGCCCACGCGTGATAGATCCGGTCGCCTAACGCGTAGTAGCGCTGGTCGATCTCGCGCAGTGCCTCGTGGGCGGGTGACTCCGCGAGGGTCTCGGGATCATCGGCCTCGAAGGAGCCGAGTTGATCGCGATCGATCTCGAACGTAGCAATCGCCGATCTCATGATCGCGGCATACTCCTCGATGGCGAGCAGCTCGTAGCCAGCGAGGGCGTCACCGGCATACTGACCGGACGAGTTGAAGAAATACTGATGGAATCCCCCGGCGTTGACCTCGGCGTCGACGAGCCAGGTCGTGTAGATCGCGCGAACGCCTGCCGGAAGCGAGCGGATGATGGGTGCCTCGCGTCCCCAGGCCCCCGCGACGCGATGATGGACGTGCTGCACGATCGCGTCGCTCACCTCGTCGGCCGAGAGGGAAGCGAGCAGCTCTGGCGTCAGGTGCCGAAAGCGGTCATCCATGCGGGGCGCGACGCGCGAACGTCAGCGCATCGTGCACATCGCCAGACGCAACGGCGGCAGGCCCGCTGCGTCGCGGCGCATGTCGACGTGCGCGGAGTCTTCGATCGGCGCCGGCACAAGATGACCACCGACGTCGCGGAGTTGTGAGCCGTAGAGCTGTTTGCGACCCGACTGCATTCGGACGCGATCTTCGAGCACCGCGACGTCTGCCGCGAGCGCTTCGTCCGGACCCGACTCCATCATGCGATGCAGCACCGTGCGCTGAAGTGCCGTGTCGCCCTGCGCGATGACCCAGACGGAGCGCACCCCCGCAGCTCCGACCACGTCGCGCACCGGCCACTTCGAGCCGCGTGTTGCGGCGAGCGAGCGGAGTCGCGCCACGATCAGGGTGTCGGCGACTGTTCTTGGGCTGCCTTCGTTCTGAACGCCGAGCTCCACGGCCAAGGGCCGCGAGGCGTCGACGCCGGCGCTCGCGAGAAGCGCGTTGCGAAAGGCGTCATCCGACCAATCGCGCTTGGCGTCGGAGAGCCAGGCGCGCTGCCGAGTAAACCATTCCGCGGTCGTGTCCGGTGCGGCACAACGTTGTGCGCCGGCCGCGCTCGACAAGAACACGACGACGAGCGAACCGATCACTGCCTGACGAGGGATCATTTCGTGGCCGGAGTGACGGTAAAGTCGGCGAACTCGGACATGCTATCTGTCTTCGACCAGAGTCCGACCTTGCCTGACACCGGTGCCTTGAGCGTGTAGTCGAGTAGATGCTTACCGTCGAGGAATCCCTCGAGCCGAGTGCCATGCACCGCGATCTTGATCTCGTGCCACGTGCCGAGCTCGAGGGGCACGTTTTCCGTGCCGCGCTTCACGAAGCTCCGCTTCCCATTGTCGAACGTCCACAAAACGAGGTTGTCTTCGGTGCCGTTGAAGCGTACGGCGAGGTAATCGCCGTTAGGCTTGAGATCGAACATGATCCCGGAGCAGCGGTCGAGCGTGCCGCCGATCATCTGGAATCGCACCGAGATCTCACCATTCTCGAAGTTGTCGACGTCCTTTGCGACGGCGATCGGGAAATAGGCGAACGCCTTCACGTTGTCCATGAACTCCTCATGCCGGGCACCATAGATGGCCCGCGCATTGTCGGCGAGACCGCCAGCGGGCTGGCCCCTCTTCCAGGCGCGTCCGTCGACAAGGATCACCTTCTGATCGCCTTCTCGAGTGACGAGCCAGCTCCCGACCATCGGCAGGAACTTCGTTGGCTCGGCGTTCACCTTCTCACGGGAAAGGTCGACACGTACTGGTTGCTGCGCGAATACGGCGGCAAGGGGTGCCATGAGCAAACCAATAACAAGGCGAGGAATCATCGAGAGTGGCCCGGTAGTTGAAAAGAGGACGCGATCATCCGCGTCCTGCCTTTTTCGGTGCAGGAAGCTGCGGTGTCCGTCGTGTGAGTAGCCAGATGCCGACCACGAGGCACGGCCAGATCAGGTAGAAAATGATCGCCGCCGCGACGGGCCGCGCAACCAGAGGATATCCCGAGTACGCAGCCTCCGGGTCATTCGTTGGCGGCGTTATGCCCGCGACGCCGTATACCGTCTCGAGGACGATCTGTTCCGTCGTCGATCGTGTCATCGCCTGGCGTCCATTGATCGCGTACCACACTTCCCCATAGTGCTCCCCCGGACGCGCGAAGAGTCCACTGCTCCCCCTCCCCGTGGCGGCGTAATCGACGTCGACACGAGGAAGGGTGCGACCCAGCTTCCGAAGAACGCCTCGCTCCAGATCCGCCAGCCGCGGATCCTCGGGCGCGAGGTAGACGGTGACATGGAGCGGAGCGGGAATCGACGACAGCGCGCGCTCGTCGGCCGGCGAGAAGGAGTTGCGGTGGTCTTCGCTCACGTCCCAGCTCGTGCGCGGCTGAGCAGCGAGCCAGACGAGCAACGACGCCGCTACGACCACCATGGCGCTCGTCGCGACGCGCGTTCGTAGTCGCCGGCCGGGATGCAGCCAGATGATCCCGAGTAGGAGACACGCAATCGAGAGAGTCACCGTGACGAGGACGATCGCGACGCGAATCTCGCCCGTCTCGAACGTGCGGAGCGCGGATTCCGGCGTGTACGCATCGAGCATTAGCGCGAGGCCGCCGCGGACCTGTGCGATGAAATCCAACGCCCAAGTTCCGAGCGTGACGGCCAGCGTGACCACGGCGGCGGTGGCGGCATTGTCGGTGAACGAGGCCGCCGCAATTGCCAGCGAGCAAATGAGCGTCGCGCGAAGCACGTGGCCGAGCAACACACCCGCGAGCTCGGGCGCGGCGAGGTGCCCGCCGTAGAAGTGCCAGAGCACGAGAGCGGCGATGCCCGGTACCCACGCCACGACCCAGGCCACGACGAGCAGCATCAACTTCACAACGAGCATCGTGCCTAACGACGCGGGCGACTGGAGCAGCAGCTTCAGCGAGCCGTTCTGTTTCTCGGACGAGACGAGCCGGATCGCGACGAAGGGAAAGAGCAACGTCACGGCAATCGCGTATGCGCCAAAGGTCGGCACGATGATCCCGTCGAGAGGACTCAAGCCTTGAGCGAGCGCCGCCGGTCCGCCGCCCGAGCCGCTCGCCTCCGCGTAGCTGTCCACGGCGGTAATGAAGGCGTGCCCGACGAGTGGGCCGAGGACGAGGAGCAAGACGATCCATGCGCGCGAGCTTGCCAGCTCGCGGCGCTCCTTGCCGAACAGCCGCCGCCATTTCGCGGCGTTAGGTGAGCGCAAGAAAAACCTCTTCGACGTCGGCGTCCGGGAGGCCGGCGCGGTCGCGCAGCTCGTCGAGCGTTCCCTCGCCGGCGACGCGTCCGTCACTCAGGAGCACCAGCCGATCGCAGACGCGCGCGGCGTCGCCTAGCTGGTGGATCGAGAGCAGTAGCGACCGTCCGGTTGCGGTGAAGTGACGGAGCAGAGGAACGGCTTCACGCGTCTGTCGCAGATCGAGACCATCGAATGGCTCGTCGAGCAGCACGAGCGGCTGCGGAGTGAGAAGAGCGAGCGCGATGAGCATTCGCTTACGCTGCCCTTTGGAGAGGGTTCCGACACGCTGCCGCTCCAGTGACGCCAGATCGAGCAGCCGCGCCATCTCCGCGACCTCGTTCCGCGAACAGCCCTGCAACCCGGCCGAGAATCGCAGCACCCAGCCCACGGTCTGTTCCGGCCATGGGACGATGCCGTCGGGCATGTAGAAGAGCAGGTCGCGCCGGCGATGCGGAACGAGCGGATCATCGGGACGGACGTGACCGCCATCGAGCGACAGCAGTCCCGCAAGACATTCGAGCAGCGTCGTTTTTCCGGATCCATTCGGGCCGACGAGGCCGAGCACTTCGCCGGCGCGCACGGAGAAGCTCGCGCCGCGCAGCGCCCAGAAGTGCCCGTACCGCTTGGCCAGCCCATGAACGTTCAGCATCGACGACGGTCAGGCCTTCCGCGAGCATGGATGAGCGCGAAGTTTAGGCGTCGCGTTTGCTCGCCGGCAGTGCGCTGGAGCACTGGTGTCGATCTCCCCGTCGTGGTTTCCTCGCGTCGGCTGTATAGCATTGTCATCCTGAGCGAAGCGAAGGATGACAGATGACCCAAACGAACTCCTCCACATGCGATTGAAGACTGCTCTGGTCGTAACGATCGTCGCGAGCGGCCATCTCTTGGCGCAGGCCGGCGACGCGAGTCGCCTAACGCTGCAACGCATCTTCGCCTCGCGCGATTTCTTTGGCCAGCGATTCGGACCCGCGCGCTGGCTGGCGTCCGGGGACGCGTACACCACGCTCGAGCTCGCGGTGGGCGGCGGAACGGACATCGTGCGCTATGACGCGGCGAGCGGCACGCGAACGGTCCTTGTCCCAGCGGGGCGACTCATTCCCGCCGGCGCATCGGACGCGATCGACATCGAGGATTATTCCTGGTCGCCGGACGGCAAGAAGCTCCTCGTGTTCACAAACTCTCAACGCGTCTGGCGCGAGAACACCCGCGGCGACTTCTGGGTCCTCGATCTCGGCACGTGGCGGCTGCGCAAGCTCGGCGGTGACGCCAAGCCATCGACGCTCATGTTCGCGAAGTTCTCACCGGACGGGAATCGCGTCGGTTACGTCCGCGAACACGACCTCTACGTCGAGCAGCTCAACGCCGCGAAGCCGACGATCACTCGCCTGACGAAGGATGGCTCGCCGACGCGCATCAACGGCACCTTCGATTGGGTGTACGAGGAAGAGTTCTCGCTCCGCGACGGATTCCGGTGGAGTCCCGACGGAACCCACATCGCCTACTGGCAGCTCGACGTCGACGGCGTGCGCGACTACGATCTCATCGACGATACCGACTCGCTCTATTCGTACGTGGTCCCCGTGCAGTACCCGAAGGCGGGAACGACGAATTCCGCGGCGCGTGTCGGAATCGTCAGCGCCGTGGGCGGTCCGACGAAGTGGCTCGCGATTACCGGTGATTCGCGGAACAACTACATCGCGCGGATGGACTGGGCCGGTCAGTCCTCGGACATCGTGCTCCAGCACCTGAACCGGCTTCAGAATACACTCACCCTCTACGACGGGGACGCGCGCACCGGCGCGGTGAAGCCGATCGTCGTCGAGCGCGACAGTACCTGGGTCGACGTCGTGAACGACCTGGGCTGGATCGAGGGCGCGAAGAGCTTCACTTGGGTGAGTGAGCGAAGTGGCTGGCGACACCTCTACGTCGTCTCGCGCGACGGCAAGTCGATCCGCGACGTAACGCCCGGCAACTTCGACATCGTCAATCCCGCGTACCTCTTCGGCGATCCGATCGTGCTCGGCACGGACGATCGATCGGGAACCGTCTACTTCACGGCGTCACCGGACAACCCGACGCAACTCTATCTCTATCGCGCGTCCCTCGACGGACGCGCCGCGCCGGCGCGCGTGACCCCCGCGAATGAACCGGGCACGCACTCGTACGACATCGCGCCGGGCGGGAAGTGGGCGATCCACAGTTGGTCGTCCTTCTCGACCCCGCCGGTGGCGGAGCTCGTTAGGCTGCCGAGCCACGAAGTCGTGCGGACGCTCGTCGATAACGCGGAATTGCGTGCGCGCGTCGCAGCGCTGACGCATGGGCCGATGGAGTTCTTCCGCGTTCGCGGCGCGGGCGGCGCCGACGCCTATGATCTGGACGGCTGGATGATCAAGCCGCCGGGATTCGATTCGACGAAGAAGTATCCCGTGCTCTTCTACGTCTATGGCGAGCCGGCCGGCCAGACCGTGCAGGACGCCTGGGGCGGCGCGCAGTATCTCTGGCATCTGATGCTCGCGCAGGACGGCTACATCGTCGCGAGCGTCGACAATCGCGGGACGCCGCCGCCACGCGGACGCGCGTGGCGCAAGTCGATCTATCGCAAGATTGGAATCCTCGCGACGGCAGACCAGACGGCCGCCGTGCGCGAGCTCGAGCGCCGACCGTACATCGATGCGTCGCGCATTGGCGTGTGGGGATGGAGCGGCGGCGGTTCGATGACGTTGAACCTGCTCTTTCGATCGCCGGACGTGTATCGCATGGGAATGTCGGTCGCGCCGGTGACGGACCTGCACTACTACGACACGATCTATACCGAGCGTTATATGGGACTGCCGCAGGCGAACGCGGAGGACTACCGTCAGGCATCGCCGGTGACGTTCGCGAGTGCCCTGCGCGGTGATCTCCTGCTCGTGCACGGCTCGGGCGACGACAACGTGCACTATCAGAACAGCGAGTCCCTCGTGAACGCGCTCGTGAGCGCGAACAAGCCGTTTCAGTTGATGGTCTATCCGAATCGGACCCACTGCATCTGCGAGCGACAGGGGACGACAATGCACCTCTACTCTCTCCTCACCAAATATTTGCACGACCACTTGCCATCGAACTAAACGTCTCGACGTCGCGATCACGGTTACGCGCCTGATCAGTCTCAGTACCGACCTCAAATGCCCCTGATCTTTCCTTTCGAGCCGAACATTGCTCGGGCTTCGACGATTCCGGCTCGTCTCTACAACGACCCTGTATATCTCGAGCTCGAGCGCGAGCGCGTCTTCGCGCACACGTGGCAGCTCGTCGGACGCGTGGATCAGGTGGCGGAGAGCGGGCAGTATTTCACGGCCGAAATCGGGAACGACGCCATCGTCGTTCTGCGAGATAGGGAGACCCTGCGGGGTTTCTACAACATCTGCCTGCATCGCGCCGGACCGGTCGCCTATGGCTGCGGCAAGCGTCAGACGCTGCAGTGCAAGTATCACGGCTGGACGTACACTCTCGACGGCACCCTGCTTCGTGCGCCCGAGATGGAAGGCGTCGAGTACTTCACGCCTAACGACATGCACCTGCTGCCGGTGCAGGTCGCGACCTGGGGGCCGCTGGTATTCGCGAATCTCGACGGCAAGGCGCCGCCGTTGGCCGACGTCCTCGAGGACATCCCGAGTCGCGTTGCCGCCTTTCGGTGCGCGGAGATGCGCTATGTGCTCCGCAAGGAGTGGGACCTCGCGTGCAACTGGAAGGTCTACGTCGACAACTATCTCGAGGGATATCACTTACCGGTCGTGCATCCGGGACTTCACAAGGAGCTCGATTACGACCAGTACAAGGTCGAACCGCACCGCTACTTCTCGATCCAGCACGCGCCGCTGCGGCCCGTGCACGGCGGCGCCGGCAACCGGCGCTACGACCCTAACGAGACCGATGTGCCGGAGGCGGTCTACCTCTGGCTCTTTCCCAACATCATGTTGAACGTCTACATGGGGCAGATGCAGACGAACGTCGTCGTGCCCGTCTCGCACGACCACACCAAGGTGATCTTCGAGTGGTTCGCGACCGACGTCCCGGAGAACCCTGTCGCCGACGCCAAGTGGTCGCGGCTCCTCGAGTTCTCCGACGAGATTCAGGCGGAAGACATCGAGATCTGCGAGGTGGTGCAGCGCAATCTGAGGTCTCGGGTCTACGACCGGGGCCGTTACTCAGCGGCCCGCGAAAATGGCGTTCACCATTTCCATTCACTGCTGCACGAATTTCTTACCTGAACCCGGACAAGTTGCCATCGTTGGAGCCAATCGTTTGAACAGAGGCAGTCGACAACTGGCTATCTTGCACCTAGATCTAGTGTTGGGACCTAACAAGTAGCTCGCCGCCTTTTCCTTCCGGCCGTGTCTTTCTTCCCGCGCCAGACAATCGAGTGGCACATCGAGGAGCCGCGCGCCTTCCGCCGGCTCTCGCTGTCGCTCGTCGAAATGGCGCTCGTGACCGGGGTGCTGCTGCACGTCTATCGCTCGTACGTGCTCACCCACCGGGCGAACGGATGGCTCTTTTTCGGCGGATCCCTCGCGTTCGGCGTGCTCTTTCTGCTGTTCATGATGACCGCCCACCTCGCGAACTTTCCCATTCAGAGGTGGGCGTGGCGGGCTCCCTTGTTTGCGCTCATTGAATGCGCGGGGGAGATGGCGACGAGTCTCCTCCTGATCTGGGTGGGCAGGGAACCCCTCGGCTCCGCGCGCGCCGAGTGGCACGACTGGCCCGCGATGGCCATCGGCACGCTGGCGACGCGTGGTTCGCTGCTGCTGCTCTGGGCACTGCTGCTCGCCGGCATCGTCCAAGTCGTGCGCCGAGTCATGGCCGGCGCAGTCGAGGAGGAGAGAGAGGCTCGGGTGTGAAAGGTTGGTAGTGGTTGGTTGTTGGTGGTCGGTAGCTGGTGATTTCGGAGTCCCGCGAGCAGGGCTCGCGGGCTATTCTTTTGCCCGCCAATACCGCCATCAACCACCAACTATTAACCACCTTTCACCAACCGCCACGGATGTCCCGTCTTCTCAGCATCCTCGGCGTCACGTTCGGGCTCGCGGTCGCCATCGGCAACACGATTGGCGCGGGCATTCTGCGGACGCCCGGCGACGTCGCGTCGATGCTGCACACTCCCTGGCTCTTCCTCGGCGTCTGGATCGTCGGCGCGTGCTACGCGCTCCTCGGCGCGAATGCGCTCGCCGAGCTCGGGACGATGCTGCCGCGATCGGGAGCGCAGTACGTGTACGCGCGCCACGCCTTTGGCGATTACGCGGGCTTCGTCGTCGGGTGGAACGATTGGATCTCCACCTGCGCCAGCACGGCGGCGATCTCGATCGTGATCGGTGAGTCGTTGGCGGCGGTCATTCCGGGAATGGCGGCGCGCGCCGTACCGCTCGCGTTGGCGACGGTCGTCGTGTTCACCGCGCTGTTGTTGCGCAGCACCAGGATCGGCGGACGCTCTCAGGAGCTGACAAGCCTCTTCAAGACGCTCGCGTTGTTCGTCTTCATCGGGGCTTGTTTCATTTTCGGCGGGCCGGCGGCCGCGGTGCGCGCGCCTAACGCGACGACCGCCGCGACGACGTCGACGTTCGTTGGATTCGTGCTCAGCGCGCAGGCGGTGATCTATACCTACGATGGTTGGAGTGGTCCACTCTATTTTTCGGAAGAATTACGCGACCCGGGACGCCAGATTCCGCGCTCAATGTTCGGTTCGTTGCTCGTCGTCGGCGCGATTTACATGCTGGTCAACCTCGCGTTCCTGTACGTGCTTCCGGTGAGCGCGATGGCCGGCTCGACGCTCGCCGCGGCGCGCGTCGCGCAGACGATCTTCGGTCCACGCGGCGACACGATCGTTCGACTGGTCGTGATCCTCGCGCTGCCAAGCGCGGTCAATGCGTGTTTGCTCATGGCGTCGCGCGTGCTGTTCGGCGTCGCGCGCGACGGGCTCGGTCCGCGCGCGGCGACTCAGGTCAACGAGGGCGGGACACCGACCGTCGCGCTGATCGCGAGCGCGATCGTGAGCGTGCTCTTCATCGCGACCGGTGGATTCAACCGAGCGATCGCGATCGCGGCGTTCTTCTTCGTTGCCGACTACGCGCTGTCGTTCCTCGCCGTGTTCGTGCTTCGCCGGCGCGAGCCGAATGCGCCGCGGCCGTACCGTGCCATCGGCCATCCGTGGACCACGGGCGTCGTCCTCATCGGCTCGATCGCCTTCCTCGTGAGCGCCGTCGCCGCGGATCACGAGAATTCGCTCTGGGCCGTGGGACTGCTTGTAATTAGCTACCCTGCCTTCCGCTTCACGCGCCTTCATACGGCTCAAGGGGCTGGAGTTTAGGGCCGAGGGCGGAGGGCCGAGGGTTGTTGCCCCCTAGCCCCTATGACCTAGACCCTGGCCCCTAGACCCTAGTCCCCGCTTGTATCTTCTCCCCATGCGCCATAACAACAAAGAACTCCTGGTCGTCGGCGACCGTGTCCTCGTTCGACTCGAAGAGGGCGAGGAGCGCACGAATGTCGGTCTCTATCTGCCGCCGACGGCGGTCGACAACCAGGCAGTCCAGGGCGGTACGATCGTCGCCACCGGTCCAGGGCTGCCAATGCCGAGCCCGGATTCGAACGTCGACGAGCCTTGGCGCGTGACGTCGCGCGAGACGCGTTTCGTGCCGATGCAAGCACGCAAGGGCGACTACGCCCTGTTTTTCCGCAAGGCGGCGGTCGAGATCACGTTCGAGGGCGATCGATATCTCGTCGTTCCGCAGGCGGCTATCCTGGCGTTGGTGAGGGACGAGCTGGAAGATCTGATGAGGAGCTAGGAGCTAGGGAAGTAGGGGCTAGCGTCCGAATCCTCCAGCCCCTAGCCACTAGTCCCTTCGTATCACTTTCCCTAACGAGGTTTTAGTGCCGTTATGCGTCTTCCTCAGCATCAAGCGATTTACGACGAACGCATGGTCTCTCCCATGCGGCAGGAGTTGACCCGAATTGGGTTTCAGGAGCTGCGCACGCCCGATCAGGTCGACGGCGCGCTCAAGGACGCACCGGGCACGACGCTCGTCGTCGTGAACTCGATTTGCGGGTGCGCGGCGCGTAATGCGCGGCCGGCGGTGACGCTCGCGCTGAAGAACGAGGCCAAGCCGGAGAAGCTCACGACGGTATTCGCGGGACAGGACGTCGACGCGACGCAACGTGCGCGCGAGTACTTCACCGGCTATCCACCATCGTCGCCGTCGATCGGTTTGCTCAAGGACGGCCAGCTCGTGTACATGCTCGAGCGCTGGCAAATCGAGGGACGGCCCGCGCAGGACATCGCGGAGGATCTGGTGGGGGCATTCGAGAAGTTCTGCTGATCGGTAAGAGCGCTAGACGGACGGCACTAGAATCGGATTCGTCCCCGCTATTCGACACGCTTCTGTCACGACTGCGGGACAACCAGGCCGGCTATGTTGTCCGCATATCTCGCATAACTGCTGATTCGTACAGCAGTTGACATCGACGTCGAATCTCGGCAGCAGGTGTGCTTTCCATCGGAGTCATCCCAGGTGGAGGCACCCATGCGCTCTGGTGTTGTCGCAGGACGTGTATCGCCCCGTATTCCGAACGCAGTGGCTCTTGCTGTCGCCGCCGCGATCGCAACGCTGTTGATCCTCACGACACCGGCGCGTGCTCGAGCGCAGGCCGAGTGGAATCTCGGCCCATTCCTCGACTACGCGTCGATTCACGGCGGGCACCCCGCGTCGGCCGGCCTTCAGACAGGAGTGCTCGTCGGTCCGATCGGGCTTCGCGTGAGCGGCTTCAGTGCGCTCGACCAGCCGTACTCGTCGAGTACGACGTCGACGGACCTGCCGCGGTGGGGCGGCGACGCCGATCTCATGTTCATCTTCGACTTTGCGTCGCGCGGCAGCCGTGGCGGTGGCATCGCGCCGTATGTGTTCGCCGGAGCGGGACTCGGCGTCCGCAACCAGACGGCGTCATTCTACAACGCCAGCAGTTACAACTCTACTAATCTCGAAGGTGGCTGGAGCTATGGCGGCGGGCTCCTGCTGCCAATCGGCAGCACGCTCGAGGCGATGGGCGAGATCCGGGCGCGCCCATCGGGATTCTTCAACGTGACGCCGAGCACTCGGCCGACATATACGGAGTTCAGGGTCGGCCTGTCGCTGAGGCTCGGGACGGCGTTCGGTGGCTCGCGATATCGGGCGTCGCCTAACGTGGCACCCTCGCCGCCTCGACCTCGGCGAAACCAATCGGACGATGCGGTTCGCATCATCCTCGGCGGTGTGAGCGAAGCGGGAGGCGCGGTTGCGCCTCCCGCTTCGGTTGCACGGGTCATCCCCACCGCGGAACGCTATCTGGGAACGCCATATCGCTACGGCGGAACGTCGCCCGTGACCGGCTTCGACTGCTCCGGATTCGTTCAGTACGTGTTCGCACGCAACGCCGTGCGTCTCCCGCGGACGTCGCGTCAACAGGCAAAGGTCGGCGTCGCGCTTCGGCGCAACTGGAAGTCCCTTTCGGCAGGCGACCTCGTGATGTTCGCCGAACGGGGCGAGCCGATCAGCCACGTCGCCATTTACGCGGGGCACGATCGCATCATTCACGCATCTGCGAGCGGCGGCGAGGTGCGGTACGACGATCTGAGTACGCGCCGCGGCCAGTGGTTCGTCCAGCACATGGTCGCCGCACGTCGCGTCACGCCCGATGCGCGCGGGTTGATGCTCGATCTGGTGAAGATGCTCGATGCGAAGACGCTTCTGGATACGGCGCTCGATATCGGGGACCTCGCGCCACGGCCGTAGGTTTTGGCGCCCGCGTCACTCGACTCTGGCCCGCTCTGGCGCACTGCACCATTCATGGCTACGGTCTAAGCCATGTCATACGCGGAGCGACGTGGCTTCGAGCGCGTCGAGTACGCGCCGGGCACCGGCGATCGTCCGGTCTTCCTGAGCGCCGGCGATGCGTTCGAGATCGTGGACTGCGCCGAACGCGGGATACGCTACGTCGCGGAGCAGCAGGTGCTGCCGGCGGTCGGGAGTGAGGTACGTGGCACCGTGCGCTTTCCCGATGGGCCCGAGGTCCCGGTCGAAGGAGTGGTCGTCCGCGCCGCGGGCGACGGCGTCGCCGTGAACTTCACTCAGCTCTGGATCGACAAGGAAGTGATCGAGCGTGAGCGCCGTCGGGTCCGCGGGGCGGGACACGTCGCGCAGTGACGCGCGTTGTCGTCCGCGGGGCGACGCTTGCCGACGTCACCGTGCTCGCGCCGCTCCTGGGCGAGCTCGGCTACCCAGCAAGCGCGGCGGAGCTCGAGCCCCGGGTGCGACGCATGCTCGCGCGAGACGATCAGAGGATACTCATCGCCGAGAGCGGCAACGAGGCCCTGGGCCTCCTCGCGCTCCACGTCTTCCCGACGCTCACCTATGACCGCGATCTTGCGCTGATCATGGCGCTCGTCGTCATGGAGAGTGCTCGCGGCCTGGGCATCGGTCGCCAGCTCATCGATCGCGCCGAGGCGATCGCAAAATCGTTAGGCGCGGCGCGCCTCATGGTCACGACCCACGTTCGCCGCTCCGACGCGCACGCGTTCTACGAACGGCTGGGATTCGAGTTCACCGGACGGCGATACGTGAGGCCGATCCGGTAAGGGCGCACTTGCGAGAGGCGCGACTGATTGCCGTCAATCAGTCGCGCCTTTTTCGTATTCTCTAATGTCCGCCCCCGCCGGGCTTTCCGCCTCCGCCGCCACCGGAACCGCCGCCGCCGGGTTTTCCGCCTCCACCGCCACCGCCGCCGCCCATTCCGCCGCCACCCGGTTTGCCGCCGCCACCGCCGCCACCCGGTTTGCCGCCGCCGCCACCGCCGCCACCCTGGCCACCGCCACCGCCGGGCATGCCTCCGCCGCCGCCACCGGGCCGATTACCTCCGCCTCCCTGACCGCCACCGCCCTGACCACCACCGCCCATGCCGCCGCCTCCACCGGGACGTCCACCACCAGATCCACCACCACCACCCCCGCCCATTCCTCCGCCGCCAGAGCCTCCGCCTCCACCACCCTTACCTCCACCCTGTCCGCCACCCATACCGCCCATGCCCTGATCCTGATCGGTGCTGTTCTTGTCCGCCATGCGGGTACCCTCACCTGTCGGCAAGCGACGTCGTGCGCGCGAACGGAAGTGTCCGCGGCTCGTGTGTTCAGCTTAGCGCAGCCGCAGCGCGTATGCCAAGGTGTAGCACCAAAGTCGAATGGCGCGCAGGTGCGTGCGGTTGTACAAGGTCCGTGCGAGCGAGCACAGCAAGAGCGTTTACAGCACGATCAATCCGCGTCGCGCGCCGATCATGACGGCCTCGGCGCGAGTCGAAGCGCGGATTTTAGCAAACACTGATCCGACGTGAAACTTCACCGTGTGCTCGGAGATCGCGAGTCGCGCCGCGATCTGCTTGTTGCCGAGGCCTTCCGCAATCAAGCGCAGCACCTCGATCTCGCGCGGCGTCAGCGCTTCGGCGCCGTTCGGCGAGCCTCGGTCGACGTTCGGCGCAGCGCGGAGCGCGCCGCTCCATTCGTGCGCCACGACGACCAACCCAGCCGCCGCCGCTGTCACGGCGGCGACGATCTCGTTCGCGCCGGCGTCGCGCGGCAAAACTGCTCGCACACCGCTTCGTAACAGCTCCCACACGTGCGCGAGATCTCGCTCGTCGGAGAGCACGACGAGCGCCGGCGACGGTCGTGCCACGTCGTCCGCGTCGAGGCCAATCGCGTGCATGACCGCCAGGGCATCGTCATCGGCGCCCGGCAACTCGACGAGGACGACGTCGGGCTCGTGCTCGGCGACGGCGTCGCCGAGCGCGTCAAGCGCGCCGCTGCCGCCAACGACGGTGAACGCGGGATCGCGCGCGAGGATGGCCTCGAGCCCGGCCCGCGTTACCGCGGAGTCGGCACCGACGAGAACCCGCGTCACGGCGTGGCGTCCAACGCCTCGCGCGCGAACCGCTCGGCGACGTGAGCGGGAACGGCGATCCCGAGCCCGCGCGCGATCATGCAGTTGATGCCGACGACGGCGCCATCCAGCGTCGCGAGCGGCCCACCGGAATTGCCCGGCGCGAGCCGGATGTCGGCACGAAGCCAGGCGTCTTTACCGTTAGGCACCGCGTGCACGACGCCGACGCTGAGCGCGCCGGCGACGCCGAAGGGATGACCCAGGGCGACGACGAGCTCACCGACGCGCAGGCCGCGCGCATCGCCGACCGTCGCCGGCGACGGCCAGTCGTCAGGCAGTGCGTCGAGCGCGACGAGCGCAAGATCCAGCTCGCGATCACGTGCGATGACCGTTGCGCCGGCAACGCGTCCGGCCGCGCCTTCGATGGTGACGTCGTCGCCACGGCCCGGCGGAACGACGTGTGCGTTGGTGACGACCGCGACGCGGTCGCCCGTTAGGCGCCAGACCACGCCGGCACCGACGCCGTCGAAGCGCCCGCGACCCGAATGGATGCGAACCGTGCTGTGACGTAGTCGCGCCGCCAGCGACTCGAGCTCGCCGGCGATATCGCGGTGTCCGGCCGCCGTGATGGCGGCGACGGCAGCGGCGCTCATGACCCGCGTCCCCTTCGCCTGACGTCGCTCGACGCCTGGCGTTCGCCCACCGTCACCTTCACGGTATGTCGCTCACCGCCGCGCACGATGCTCAGCGCGAGCTCCGATCCAACGTGCTCACCGCCCAGTTGCTCGGCAATGTCTTGTGGCTCCGCAACCGGCCGTCCAGCGGCGGAGAGGATGACGTCACCCACGAGGAGACCGGCACGATCGGCGGGGCTATCGCTCTCGACCATCACCACGAGCACTCCGTGCGGCGCATCGCTGACGCCGAGTCGCTCGGCGAGCGATCGCGTTAGGCGCGCCGGTTGCATCGCCACGCCGAGATAGGCGCGTGCGACGTGGCCGCGCGTCAACAACGCGTCGACGACGCGCGAGACCGTGGTGTGCGGAATCGTGAGTGGCGTGCCGCGCGCGAGCGCCGAACAGTTGACGCCGAGGATGCTGCCGTCGGCGTCGACGAGCGCGCCGCCGGAGAAGCCGTCGTAGATCGCGAGGTCGAGCCTGACGAAGCGATCGATCTCGCCGCCGCTCCACGTCCGCCACTTGTCGCCGACGGCACTGATGACGCCGAGGCTGGTCGTGACGCCCTCGTCGCCGGGCCGGCCGACGGCGAGCACGAAACTGCCGACACGGAGTGAGTGGTTAGGTGACAGACCGGCGGCGGCAACCGCGCTCGTCGCGGGAGTGGTGTCGAAGCGCAATACGGCGAGGTCTGTTCCGCCGTCGCGGCCGACGAGCTGCGCTTGCGCTCGCGAGCCGTCGGGGAGGGTGATCGAGATGTCCTGTTCCTTGCGAATCGTGTGACTCGTCGCGACGACGACGCCGTCGCGCCAATAGATCCCGCTCGCGGGAATGCGCGGCCGCGCGTGGATCGCGACGACGCTTCGTCCGGCGCGCTCGACCGCGGCGGCGAGATCGTCGGACAGGGCACGCAGTGCCGAGCTGGATGTGCGGGTCCCGGGTGAGCCTGAAGGCATTGCTGACTCCTGTGAAGTTCTATTGCGTAGGATCATCGCCGTCATGAGGAAATTGCATCGCCTGTTCAGGGGGGGACCTGGCAGAATGGGCAGGTGTACGAAGGCGATCGCTCTTCTAACCCTTGGCTCGTCCAACATGCATCCGCGCACGCACGAGCTCCTGCTTCACCTCGACTCCCAACACCAGCGGCTCCGTCGCGCCGTCGAGGACGTACCTCGCAACAAGCGCGAGGTGAAGCCAACTCCGGAACGATGGTCGGTCGCGGAGGTGCTCGAGCATCTCTCGATCGTCGAGACGCGCATCGAACGTGTCTTCACCGCAAAGCTCACCGAGGCGCGTGCGGCGGGATTGGGTCAGGAGCGCGATGCGTCGCCGGTGATTGGGACGATCGACATGGACCGGCTGCTCGATCGCACGCGTCGCATTAGCGCGTCAGCGGCGGCGTTGCCATCGGGGAAGCTCGACGCCGAGGCCGCGTGGGCGGCGCACGAGCGCGCGCGCGACGCCCTGTGTAACTCCGTCCGCAGCGCCGATGGTCTCGCGCTGGGCGACGTCGTGCATCCGCATCCCGTGCTCGGCCCGATCAATCTGTATCAGTGGATCGCGTTCGTCGGCGGCCACGAAGCGCGCCACGCGGCGCAGGTCATGGAGCTGCGCGATCTGCTGCTAGCCTGAGCGAAGCGGCTATTCCGTTCGCAGCGCCTCCAGGGGATCAACTGTCCCGGCTCGACGCGACGGCACGTACGCGGCGAAGATCGTCGATAAGAACACCAGCCCGACAGCGCCGAGGAAGGCGACGGGCTCGAAGGTCTCGAGCCTGACGATGTTCGCCGCGAAAAGCTGCGCGACGCCGAGCGCCAACACCGTCCCGAGCGTGAGCCCCGTCGCGGCGAGGCGAATCGATTGGCCCATGACGAGTCCTACGACGGTCGACGGACTGGCGCCTAATGCCACGCGAATGCCGAGCTCCTTGCGGCGCTGCGCGACGACGTAGGACAACACGCCGTAGACGCCTGTCAGCGTGAGGAGGAGTGCGATCGCGCCGAGCGCGCCCGCAATCCAGTACGCGGCGCGGAAGGGATAGACGCCGCTTGCCATGAAGGCGTCGAGCGTGTGAATGTCTTCGATCGCATCGGGCGCGAGCTGCGAAACCTCGGCGTCGATCCGCCGCATCGTCCGCTCGGTCCGACCGGACACGCGAAGGAGCAGCGCCATGCCGCTCTCGCGCGCGTTGCTCGGGAAATACGCGATCGGCGAGTCGAACGGATCGATGATCGTGCCGAGTGCGACGTTAGGCACCACGCCGATGACCAGCGCGTCGCGTCGTGTGACGAGCGGGCCGCGCGCCGCGGTATCGAGAGCAAGACGCAATGTTTGCCCGATCGGATCGCGGCCTGGCCAGAAAGCGCGCGCGGTACCCTCGCTCACGATGACGACGGGGCTGCCGCTGCGCGCCTCGTCGCTCGTAAATCCGCGACCGCGGAGGATCGGAACGGCGAGCAGGTCGAAGTACGACGGTGTGACGAAATCGTAGAAGGTGGGCGCGGTGAAGGCGCCCGGGGCGCCAGCCACGACGGCCGGAAATCGCCGGCCGAACGGTGGATCGGTCGCGGCCGCGAGCAGGCGCACATCCGGGCGTGTGCGCAGAAGATCGAGCAGCCGTGGCCGCGCACCCGGCCGATCCTCGACGTCGAGCCTAACGATACCAGCCGTGCGGATCCCGATGTCGAGCCGCTGCAGGCGTGCCACGTTCCGGAGCAGCAGTCCGGCGCAGATCAGGAGGAGCACACAGACGGTGATCTGGGCGACGACGAGCGCATTGCGCAGACGCGACGGGCGGAAATCGGTGTCGAAGTCGCCGCGCGTCGCCTGCAAGACGTTCGGTCGCGTCGATTGCAGCGCCGGCGCGAGGCCGAAGAAGACGGCGGCGGCGAGCGCAGCGGCGAGCATGAAGAAAAAGACGCGCGCATCCGGCGTCAGCGGCACGACGCGCATGTACGGGACGATCTCCGCCGACATCGTCCGGAACATCAGCCGGACCCCGCCGTCGATCGTGAGGCGCGAGATGGCGAATCCCGCCGCCGCAGCGGGCAGCGCGAGCAGCACCGCCTCGGTGAGGAGCTGCGCAATCAATCGGGAACGCGCAGCACCCAACGACAACCGAATGCCGAGCTCGCGCTGTCGTGCCATGCCGCGGGCCAGCATCATGTTCGCGACGTTCGCGCAGGCGATGAGGAGAACGAGAACGAACGCTGCCGCGATCGGCGCGAAGAACATCGCGAACTCCGGAGAGAGCGGGATGCCCGTTGCTCGTGAGAGAAACTCCGCCGCAACCGGCGCATCGCGTTCGCGCGCGTCTGGGCGGTGCGCGCGCATCCAGCTCGCCAGCCATGCTTCCGCCTGTCCGGTCGCGACGCCTGGCTTCACCCGGCCAACGACGGACAGCACCTCTGCTCGGCTGTCGGCGAGCGTGTCACCGTCGAACAGCACGTCGTTCATCGTGATTGGCGCCCAGAAGTCGAGTGGCGTGTCACCGAGCCCGCCGAAGCCCGCCGGTGCGACGCCGACGACCTGCAGGGCATGACCGCGAACGCGAATCGTCTTGCCGATGATCGACGAGTCTCCACCGAAGCGGCTTTGCCAAACAGCGTGGCTCAGCATGACGACGGCGCTACCGCCAAATGCGACCGCGTCGGATGCGAGCAGCGGCCGGCCTAACGCCGCGCCGACGCCGAGCATCGAAAAGTAGTTCCCGGTGACGAGCTGGCCGTACGCGGGCGTGCTGTCGAGGCGCGTGAAGAGGAACCGGAAGGCAAGGGCGTCGTCGAGAGCCGACGCGTCCGCGCGGAGCGCCTGGTAATCGCGCCAGGTGAAGACGTGAGCGTTGCCGCCGCGGTCCTCCCAGTGCATCTGAAAGAGGGAGCTCGGATCTCTCACCGCGACAGGCCTCAACACATACGCGTCGAAGATCGTGAAGGCCGTAGTGTTCAGGCCTAACGCGAGCGCGATGGTGAGAATCACGGTGACCGAGAATCCCGGCGCGCGTCGAAACGTGCGGAGCGCATAACGAATGTCCTGATCAAGCCGCTCGAGCCAGCGGCGTCCCCAGCTGTCGCGAACTTGTTCCTTGAGTTGGGTCGTGTTGCCGAAGGCACGCCGCGCGAGGAGGGTTGCCTCGGCGTCGTTCATGCCGCTCGCGACCAGCCGCTCCATCTCGGCGGCGAGGTGATACTGGAGCTCCTCGTCGAGCTCCTCCTCCATTACGCGCATCCGAAGGAGCGCGCGGAGCCGAAGTCGAAGGCGCTCCAGCATCAGTCCGAGGCGAGGATCAAGCCTAACGCGTGCGAGAACTTCTCCCACGCGGCGCGTTCGCTCTCGAGCTGGCGGCGGCCGGCGGCGGTAAGTTGATAGAATCGCGCGCGGCGATTGTTCTCCGACGCGGCCCAATCTGCGGAGACCCAACCGCGCGCCTCGAGGCGACGGAGGGCGGGGTAGAGGGACCCGTAGTTGACGTCGAGCACGCCGCGCGAGATCGCCTGGATGGACTGCGTGAGCTGCCAGCCATTGGCGGCTCCGCCGCGAAGGAGCTTGAGGACGATCAGGTCGAGCGTGCCCTGGAGCAGATCGACCTTGCTTTGCCTGGCCACGGCAGTTCCTCTAGTCATGCAATAGGAAGCAGTCTGTCGCCTGACCTCTAGAATGTCAAGAGAAAGCCTACCTTTACTATGCGACTGAGGCTCCGCAGTATCTCAAATGCTTGCCCACTGGCTGCTCCGTCGTCAGCTTAGTGGATCCTCATCCCGCCGGTGCTGTCTCCGTGGAACACGTCGTCGACGCCATTACGTATTTCGTCGTCTTCCTTTTCTCGACCACGCTGCACGAGGCGGCGCATGCGTGGGCGGCGTTGCGTGGCGGCGACCGGACGGCGTATCACGGCGGTCAGGTGAGCCTCGATCCGCGTCCGCACATCAAGCGCGAGCCGTTCGGCATGGTCGTCCTTCCACTGTTGAGCGCCCTCGCGACGGGTTGGCCGATGGGCTACGCAAGCGCGCCGTACGATCCCAACTGGGCGCGCAAATACCCGAACCGCGCGGCGTTGATGGCGCTCGCCGGTCCAGGAGCGAATCTCCTTCTCGTGCTCCTCGCCGCGCTCGCGCTGCGCGTCGGATTCGGCGCGGGCGTGTTCTACGCGCCCGAGCGCATCCACTTCGGTCTCGTGGCGTCGTCGAACGCCGGCGCGACGTGGGAGGCCGTAAGCCGGCTGGTGAGCGTCGTCTTCTCGCTCAATCTGTTGCTCTTCGCGTTCAACTTGCTGCCTTTCTTCCCGCTCGACGGGAGTGCTGTAATCACGTTGTTGATGAATCGCGAAACAACGAAGCGCTACCAGGAATTGCTCTGGTCGACGCCGATGCTCGGCTGGATCGGCTTGTTGATCGCGTGGAAGCTGTTCGACTTCGTGTTCAACCCGGTATTCACGGCAGCGGTGAATCTTATCTATCCGGGCATCACGTACGGGTGACGAAATGAGATCGATCCTGGTCGCAGTCGTCGCGGTGTCGAGTGCACTCTCATCAGCCGGCGCACAAACGATTGCCGGCCGAGTGCTCGACAAGCAGAGCCGGAAGCCGCTGAACCGTGTCAGCATTCAGTTGGTGGCGGACACCGGCGCAGTCTCGAAGGTGCTCGCGCAAACGACGAGTGACACGAGTGGCATCTTCTACGTCGAGGCGCCGGCGGTAGGCACATATCGTCTCCTGTTCGGTGTCTCAAACGCAAGCTTGCTCTCGGCGCCGCTCGTCGTGAAGGACAGCGACGTGCAGCGCGAGTATCTCATCGACCTCGAGGCGGAGCGCTCGTACTTCGAGTTCCAGGTCGAGAAGCAGGTCGAGATGTTGCCCAATCAACCGCGTCCGAAGTATCCGCAGGCGCTGCGCGACGCCAATATCGAGGGCGAGGTGTTGGTGCAATTCGTCGTCGACTCGGCAGGCCACCCGGAGATGTGGACCTTCAAGGTGCTGCGTTCGCCGCACTACGATTTCTCGGAGTCGGTGCGGTCGGCAGTCTCACACATGCGGTTTGCCCCGGCACAGATTCAAGGGCGGAAGGTGAAACAGCTGGTGCAGATGCCGTTCGTTTTCGGTCTCAATCGCTAGCTGATCGAACGTGTACGCGATAACCCACGCATCGACGGCACTCGCGACCGAGCGTCGTTGGCCGACCTCCGTATTGTAGACAGATGGAGATCACCCGCGTCGCGCCATTTCTCGAGTATATCGACCGCGTGCACGAACGTACGCGGCGCGTGATCCTGCAGATTCCGCCGCACGATCTCGAGTGGTCGCCGGCACCTGGCAAGTTCTCGTTCGGCGACCTCACCAGGCATCTGGCGACAATCGAGCGCTACATGTACGCCGAGACGGTCCATGGACGCCGGAGCGCGTATCCGGGACACGGCCGCGACCTCGCCGACGGCTTCGAGGCGACGATCGCGTATTACGACCGCTTGCACGACGAGTCCCGCGCACTCTTCGCCGAGCTCACCGATGCTCGGCTCGCGGAGAAGTGCCGCACACCGGCGGATACACCGATCACGGTCGGGAAGTGGCTCCGCGCGATGATCGAGCACGAAGCGCATCACCGCGGGCAGATCTATCTCATGCTTGGCATGCGCGGCGTGTCGACGCCGCCCATCTATGGATTGACGTCCGAGGAAGTCAGGGCGCGCTCGGTGTGACTCTCCGCGAAAGCGACTACGTGCCAAAAGGAAAAAGAACACTGCGATACTGTCTGCACTCCGTACGGGTCTCTTCCGGATAACCGGACATGATGCGAGAGCCTGAAAATCCTGCTGCGCCATCAGCTGGCGATCGACAGCGATCCCACCAGGACGAGAGCATCCTGCCGAGCTTCCTTGCGCTCGCATTCGTTCTCCTCCTCGTGTTTCTCGGCGTATGGCTGTTCACAGCGAAGCAGAAGAACCAGGCGATACAGGACTGCTTCGCCGAGCACCGTCAGGACTGCGTCCCTCTCGACACGTCGCGGTGACCTGCCGGCCGGCGCAAGACGCATTCGCTCGTGATGCGTCCCTCATAAGCGAGCCGCTGTCGATGGCCGGAAGAAATTGCGTCTTGCGCGAAAGGCCTTCTTTTCCGCTTAGATATGTAGGGGCGAGAAGAATCGTCGGAACTGACGCGAGTTCCCGTCGAAGCGCAGCACGTTCCGATGGAACCGAAGTGATTCCGCACGAACTCGACTCTGTACCGCAGGAACCGAGACGTGTACAACCGCCTCGAACGTTCGTTTCGCTCGATCATCAGATCCGCCACTCGTCTAACGACGGCGCCATGATCGAAGTGATCGCGTACCACGAGAATTGAATCCTGTATAGAAGAGACTCTACTTCGTCCCGAAGGAACGAACATTCGTACCGGGCGAATTGATGGCTGTCCAGATGAAATCAATGGCAGTGCCGGTCGAATTGATCGGTGTCCCGACGAGAATGCAGCTCGTCCCACTCGAACTGATCGGTGTACCGAGAGAATCATTCGTCGTGCCGGAGATATGAACGGCCGTCCACCAGGAACTGACCATCGTCCAGCACGGATCAACCGCCGTCCGGAAGAGATGAGTCTCGGTCCCGACTGAAGTGACTGCGTCGCCGCAAGGATAGGAAGCTGTCCAGCACGAATCCGACGCTGTCCAGCAGAGATGCGAGGCTGTTCAGCAGAGATGCGAGGCTGTGCAGCAGGGATGCGAGGCTGTGCAGCAGGGATGCGAGGCTGTCCAGCACGAATGCGCGGCTGTGCCGCATGAATGGACACGCGTCCAGATGGCATGCACACGCGCACAGATCGCATGCAGACGTGTCCAGGGCGAATGGACGCCTGTCCAGGGTGAATGCACACGCGTCCGGATGCAATAGCGCGGCGTCCCGCTCGAATTCTCCGCCGTTCAGAGT
>DASXKV010000070.1 GCA_036496605.1 Gemmatimonadaceae bacterium
CGTGAGGCCGATCGCGGGACGCGTGCTCCAACGCGACGACTGCGATTCGCGCGCGCCAGTCGTTGTCATTGGCAATGAGCTCTGGCGCACCGCGTTCGGCGGCGACACCGGCGCGGTCGGCCGCGTGCTGCGAATCAATGGTCAGACGATTCGCATCGTCGGCGTCGCACCGCCATTCAGCAGCGCGTCGATCGACGATCAGCTCTGGCTGCCGTACACGCTGCGCGAGTCGCTTCACCTCGGGCCTAACGACGCCCAGTCGCCGCAGGCGATTCGGCTGTTCATGGACGGCCGCCTAACGCGGGGAGCCTCGCGCGGCGACGTCTTCGCCGAGGCGCGCGTGATCGCCGCGCAGCAGGACCGATTGACGCCTGGGCGCCACACGGCGGTTTCCGTCAACGACGGCTCTCTCATCGCGAAACCCGGGAACGGCATCGTGATTAGCGGCATCCTCGCGGTGGTCTTCATCGGACTGGCGTGTCTCGCGCTCGTCGCGTGCGCAAGTGTGGTGTCGATCCTGCTCGCAATCGCGCACGGCCGCCGCACCGAAATGGCCCTGCGCATGGCGCTCGGCGCCGGCGCGCCACGTCTCGCCGCAATGCTCGGAACGGAATCGTTGATGCTGGCGTGTGTGGCTGGCGCCGTCGCGTCGGCGATGAGCTACCGGTTGCCGCGCATTCTGCTGGAATGGATTGTCCAACGGCCGTTCAACTTCTCGCTCGCGCCCGACTGGCATGTGTTCGCCTTCCTGCTCGTCACCACGGTGGGCGCGGCGCTGGTCGCAGCGAACGCGCCGATTCGCTCCGTGCTCGCTCTCGACCTCAACTCGACGCTGCGCCGCGCGCCCGACCAGGCGGCCGGCCGCGTTAGGCGCGGGAATGTGCTCATGAGCGCCGAGATCGGCGGAGCGGCCGCGCTGTTGGTGGCGACGGTCGCGCTCACGCGCCTGCCGGCGCGGATCGCGAGCTCTCCGCCGCGCTTCGACGCGCGCCACGTGTTGGCGATGAACCTGCGCGCGCCGCAGCCCGCCACGGGAGGATGGCAGAGCTTCCATGACGACATCGCGCGAACGCTGACGACGGTAACCGGCGTGCGCGGCATCGCGTTCGCGACCGCCCAGCCAGTCGGCGACGAGGCGACGGGCGTCACGGAGGTGAAGACCGCCGAGGAGCGTCGGCGCGAGATGCCATCGATCGAAGTGTCGCCGAGCTACTTCGACGTGTTCGGGATCCGCGTGGACCGAGGGCGGTCGTTCACGTTGGCCGACGCCGATTGCGCGGCGGCGGTGTGTCCGGTGATCGTCTCTCGTGAGGCAGCGCGTGAGTTGTGGGGCAGCGTTGATCCGCTCGAGGAACATCTCACCGTCGACGCGACGCACGCGCTGGTCGTGATCGGCATCGCGGCCGACGCGTCGAGCAGGATCGCCGAGCCGGTTCAGGCGTTGATGATGTACACGCCGTGGCGACCGAACACGCGGCTCTATCAACCGTTCTTGAAAGTGGAGGATGCCGGGAGCGGCGTCGTGCGACGCGTGTCGTCACTCGTGAGCGAGCGATTCGCGGGCACTGTCGCGGCGCCGCGAACCGTGGAGGAAGAGATGATGCTCTTGACCGACGCGTTTCAGCGCATCGGCGAAGTGGTCGGCCTCATGGCGGCGATCACGGCTATGCTCGCGATTTTCGGCGTGTACGGCGTCGTCGCGCTCGCGGCCAGACGACGCTTGAAGGAGATGGGAATCCGGTTGGCGCTCGGCGCGCGCCCGATGGATGTCTATCGGGCGATGGTGGCGCCTAACGCGCGGCCGCTCGCGACGGGTCTCGTGCTCGGCGCCGTGTTCGCGACGGCGATGGCGGTGGAGTCGGATCGATTGTTGGGCGCGGTGTTTCCGGTACGAATCGTCGATCCGGTCGCTTTCGTGTTTGCGGCCTCAGGTCTTGCAGCGGCAGTGACGATCGCGATGCTGGTGCCGGCGAGGCGGGCGACGGTCGTGGATCCGGCGCTGGTGCTGAGACAGGAGTGAGCCGGAGATCCGGTCATGGCTCGTCGAGTGAGTGCCAGGCGCCAGCACGACGTACTTCGATCCTGGTGATCGGATGAATCTCCCAAAGCGTTAGGCGCGCCTTGGTGCCCGTGGTGTCACTCGGTCCTCCGTACTGCCACATCTGATCCCAGTGCTCGGGATCGAGCATCAGCCAGCCGCTGATGCGAACCGTGTCACCGCGCACCGCGAGAGCTTTGAGCGTGTCGACGTTCCAACGTGGATGATTCGGTCGCACGCGCGGCGTCGTCTCGACCACGATCGACTGACGCGTCTTTTGATGCGGCCCTTTCGTCAGGTACATGTGCCAGTCGACGCGAGTGGAATCGGTCTCACCGCAGTTCGTGCTCTCCTTGCCTTCTTTCTTCGCGTTAGCGAGAAACCCAACGACACTGATCGGCAGCTCCTCGTATTCGGCGATGGCAGCCAGGTCGGCCGCAGGCCAGGGGTGCTGATCGCCCTCACGATGCTTGAGTCGATTGTGCGGGAATGCGAGCGTCGCGAGCGCGTCCCAACTCACCTCGTGGTAGCCGTCAGGTTCGTCCGTGCGGTTCTTGAGATGATTTGTCGCGGGATCGCCGCCAACGCCATCAGCCTGGCAAAGCGCGTGGTTGCCGTTAGGCCAGTGAATGTCGACAGCATTCGATGCCGTCTTGCTCCAGGTTGAATCGACGGTTCCAGCACCCGTCGTCACCGTGGGTGTTGTAGGCGTGGCGGGCGGCGACACGACCGTGCCGCTATCGATGACGTGGAGTCGTGCAGCCCAGGCCCAGCCAGTGACCGGCGTGGCAACGCGTGTCTTGATGTGGTAGTACCCAAGACGCTTCGACAGTGAGAGCAGATTGACGGTGTCGCCCTGGTCGAGTGTTGCTTTGACCTTCGATTTCGTGCTCTGTCCGCTGCGCACGTTAAGGCCAGAGGTTGCTACTGCAATCTGGGCGGCGGTGGACACGGTAGTGAACACGACCAATACGATCGACGACGCGAGAATCCATTGTGACCGGCCCATCACGCGCTCCGTCCAAGGGGTGGCGGCTGGCGGCTGGGCTTCATCCGAGGCGCTCGTGCGCTATCTTGAGACCGATGGCGAGATGATCCGCGCTGCCATCCAGCAGCCAACGGCGAATCTCGGACAAAGTTAGGTCGACAGGAAGAGTGGCACCGGCAAGACTCTGCACGTAGCGTAGTTGGAAGATGTTGGACAGGTGGCCGAGTGGCTGAAGGCACCGGTCTCGAAAACCGGCATACCGGTGAACCCGGTATCGTGAGTTCGAATCTCACCCTGTCCGTTAAGCTCCTCTGAAGTTGGCGGCACCAGGCGTTCACTACCGGCATCGGCGCGAATGTTAGCGGCCGACCCTACGCCTCCGCCGCCTGGCGCGTGGTGGCTCCTCCCCGAGTTGCTCGAGTGTCGTTCGCGCTGCCGCCAGAATCTCGTTCGAGAGTCCCAGATCTGACTTGGCCGACGCGCGCGCGACCGCGATCGCACCGATCTCCGCCGCGACGATCGTGAGTGCTCGTTGATGTCGGGTCTCTGGAGGTAGATCGACGAGCGTCGCCTCGACCGCCGCCGTCATTCGCTCGAATCCTTCGACGAATCGCGCGCTGACGCTGCGATCCTGTCGGGCGATCTCACTGGCCGACGCCGCGAGCGGACAGCCGAACGCGAGGTCGTCCCGGTGTCGACGCGAGACGTAGTAGTCGAGGAGGTCACCGAGACTCGCGTCGGGACGCTCCACGATCTTCGCGAGCCGAGCACCGCTCGTCTCGAGTCCCGCAGCCAACGCCTCGGCGGCGAGGGCCTCCTTGGACGAGAACTGGGCGTAGAGCGCGCCATGGGTGAGGCCGGCGGCCTTGCTCACCTCGGCCACGCCGACGCCGTCGATCCCACGCTCGCGGAAAAGGCGACCCGCCTCGCGCACGAGCGCGGCGCGATTCTCTGCGGCCTTCTCTCTAGTGACCTTCATACTGGCTCCTATTCGTTACGACTGAAATTAATGTAACGCAATCGCCACCGTCTTGACAATGCTTGCATGACCGGCTACGCCTTCGTGTAATGATGGTGAATGCAATTATTACATAAGGAGGGTCGGATGACACGGGACGCGGAGAAGGGCACGGCACTGATCACGGGCGCATCACGCGGCATTGGCGCCGCCTACGCTGAGCAACTGGCGACGCGTGGCTACGATCTCGTCCTGGTCGCCAGAGACGCGAGCCGGCTCGAGCCGCTCGCCAGGCGCCTAACGGCGGAAACGGGCCGCACGGTGACCACGATCGCGGCGGACCTCACGGATGACACCGATCTCGCGCGCGTGGAGAGCACGCTCCGGAAGGACCCGACGATCACGATGCTGGTGAACAATGCCGGCACGGCCTCGCTCGCGCCGCTGCTCCGGGCAGACGTCGACGTGATGGACCGGATGATCACGCTCAACGTGCGAGCGTTGACGCGTCTGACCTATGCCGCGGCTCCGGCATTCGTCGCTCGCGGGCACGGAACGATCATCAACATCGCGTCGGTCGCCGGCGTCGCGCCCGAGAGGCTCAACGGCGTCTACGGCGCGTCGAAAGCATACGTCATTGCGTTCAGTCACTCTCTCCAGCACGAGCTCGCAGACAAGGGCGTGCGGATTCAGGCGGTGCTCCCGGGCGCAACGGCGACCGACCTCTGGGCGGCCGATGGCGACGGCATGTCGTACGAGAAGCTGCCCCCGTCGATCGTTATGTCACCCGAAGACGTCGTCGAGGCAGCGCTGGCCGGCCTCGAGAACGGTGAGCTCGTGACGATTCCGCCGCTGCAGGACGACGAGGAGTGGACGCGATATGAAGCGGCGCGCCGCGCGATCTCGGAGCAGTTCGGTCATTCACAGCCGGCGCCGCGCTATCGCGTTCACGCTGGGGCTGGCGCGCGATGAGCTTCGATTTCGCGTTGATCTCGATGCCGGTGTGAGCGGTCATGGCAACCGCGCTCAGGGCAGAACCGGCTGCTCAACCGATCATTGAAATCGTCGACACGGCTGGAGGACGAGCTCCAGCCGCGTCGCAGCAGCCGGCGTACGCCGACAAATGGCCGATCGCGTTAGGCGTGATTCTCGCCGCGGTGATGGAGCTCGTCGACACGAGCATCGTGAACGTCGCGTTCTCGCAGATGTCGGGAAACCTCGGCGCAACGATCGACGAGATCACGTGGGTTGCCGTCGGGTACATTCTCGCGGCCGTGATCATTCTTCCGATGACGGGATGGTTGGCGGCGCGGTTTGGTCGGAAGCGCTACTTCCTCGCCTCGGTCGCGCTCTTTACCGCGGCGAGTGTGCTCTGCGGCGCGGCGACGTCGCTCGAGACGCTCGTCTTGTGGCGGGTGGTGCAGGGACTTGGCGGCGGTGCGCTCATCGCCACCTCTCAGGCGATTCTCTACGAGAGCTTCCCGCCGGACGAGAAGGCGATTGCATCGGCGCTGTTCGGGATCGGCATGATGGTTGGACCGGCGCTCGGGCCGACGCTCGGCGGGATCATCGTCGACCGATACAGCTGGCCGTGGATCTTTCTCGTCAACATTCCCTTCGGGCTCATTGCATTCGCAATGATCGCGACGTTCTATCGTCCAACCGCGTCGACCGCGCCTCAGCGCCCACGCGTCGACGTGTTCGGCTTCGCACTGCTCGCCATCGGGATTGGTGCGTTCCAGTTCGTTCTCGAACGCGGCGAGCATTACGACTGGTTCGAGTCTCACCTCATCACCGGTCTCGCAATCACTGCGGCGATCGCCGTGAGCACGATGGTATGGTGGGAGCTGAAGACGGCGGCACCCGTGATCGACCTGCGCGTGCTTCGGCATCGATCGATGACGGCAGCGACGATCTCGGCGTCGGCGGTCGGGATGGCGCTTTACGGAAGTGTCTTCGCACTGCCGTTGTACATGCAGTCGCTGCTGCATTACACAGCCGAGACCGCGGGCTGGGTATTGCTGCCCAGTGCTCTCGCGAGCGCCGTGAGCATGCTCTCCGCGGCGCGGCTCATGAAGCTCTTCTCGCCGCGTGCGCTGGTGGCCGTGGGCACGGCGATCCTTGCCGCGTCGATGTTCATGAACGGCAGCCTAACGACCATCAGTGGACGCCACGAGCTCTTCTTCCCGGTGGTGCTGCGTGGTCTTGGGTTCGGGCTCATCTTCGTGCCGATCACGACGACGGCGTTTGTCGGATTGCCGGCGCGGGAGATGCCGCATGCGGCGGCGCTGTTCAACCTGTCCCGGCAATTCGGCGGCAGCATCGGCATCGCGCTCGTCGCGACGAAGCTCATAACGGCGACAGCACAGCATCGTGCCGTGCTTGTGGAGCGAGTGGCGGCCGACGACCCAGTGACACGCGCACAGCTCGCGGGTATGACCGCGCAGCTCCGCCTCACGAGCACCGACGACTTCACCGCGGCGCGGCGGGCACTTGCCGTGCTCGATCGACGCGTCGAGTCGCAGGCGCAGATGCTCGCCTACCGCGACGCCTTCGGATTCCTGGGGTTCATCGTGCTCGGGAGTCTTCCGCTCGTGCTGCTCCTGCGGCGGCCGCGAACTGTCTCGGGCCCCGCGGTGGACGTGCACTAGCAGCAGCAAAACCGCAGCGCTCCGGCCTGACGACCCTTCAGCAATAATGAGTAGATCCTCATTGCAAATAAAAGCGTAACCGCCCCTTCCACGACGAGCACCTACTGGCGAGCCTCCATGAGCCGGCAGAATGGCCATCGCTGGGGGAACGTGGATCCGCTCACCGAGTCCATGCGCGCAGGTCTTGATGGATTGGAGAGGGATTGGTCAACCGGTGCTGTCTGGCTAACTTATTTCGCTGTTGGACGGGTGGCCGAGTGGTTTAAGGCGCAGGCCTGGAAAGCTTGTGTACGTTCATAGCGTACCGTGGGTTCGAATCCCACCCCGTCCGTTCTCCCACAACAACTTGGAGAAAGTGAAAGGGCCCGGGTGAGGGGCCCTTCGTCGTAGAATTACCACCTTCTTACCACTTGGCGCGGTCTTAGCCTAGGACCTTCGCTCGAGGAGGTAACGTTCTCCCATATCCTCTGCTTCGAAGTATCCGAGCCGACCAGGAATGCACGAGATGAAGGTGCCCATGCCTTTTCCAACGACCTTCTCGACGGCCTCCTCGACCGACAATTCGCAGCCGTCGAGCTCCACATCCTCCGAAAGGAGATAGCAATTGGCCGGCGCGCCTCGCTTCCTGAGAAGGGTTACGATCGCGTCCCTTGTCCGCTGATCCGGACCAAGACGTTGAGCGTACCGAGGATCAAGATCTCGAAAGTGCGCCAGGGCCGCTCGCACCTTCGGACGACCTTTCTTGGTGCCAAGGAGCGTTAGCAATCGCTCTTTCTTGGGAGCCGCGACAAACGCGTTGACGATTTCGAGTGCAGGGTCGCTCATGATGCAGGACGTTGAAGGCTATGGAAACTACGAAGGCGCGCTAGCCGAAGCGCTTAGCTAACCCGTCTTTTCGTTCGGCTTCGGCGGCTTCTCGATGAGCACGTCGAGCGCCTAGGTGAACGTAGAGCTCCGTGGTCTTGAAAGAGGCGTGTCCCGCCGCCTTCTGCGCGATCGCGCCCGGATAGCGTTTGACCCACCACGTGATTGCCGTGTGTCGCAGGTCATACGGACGAACGCCGATGGGAGCTTGGCCGCCTTGGCGGCGTTCTGGTAGGAGCGTTCAATCTCTCGCCCCCTGTGTGGTGTGCCGCTGCGTGGTGACGTGATGTGACGCGCGCCGGAGCAGGATCCTAACGAGGAGACGGCGGATGGCGCGGACCTTATCACTGCGGATCGTTACGGGATCATGACGCCTCCGCGCTGACCAAGCGCCAGGACGGCCACTCAACGGTATGTCGTGCCCATGACCGTGCATTAGGCGT
Source organism: Gemmatimonadaceae bacterium (assembly GCA_036496605.1). Lineage (NCBI taxonomy): Bacteria > Pseudomonadati > Gemmatimonadota > Gemmatimonadia > Gemmatimonadales > Gemmatimonadaceae > Gemmatimonadaceae bacterium. The sequence continues at coordinate 7,943 of DASXKV010000070.1, forward strand.
CATACCTGAGCCATGCGTCTATTTGGGGAACGCAGAGTCTTCTGGCGTGTGTCTAGCCTGTGCGCTAAGATATTGCACAGGTATGTACTTAGACGGAGGCGGCTAATGCAGGACAATTGGACCCAGCCGTTGAGCGAGGAGGGCGCGCGCGAAGTCCTGAGAGAGCGCGAGGAACGCCCGGCAGAAACGCCGCAGCGGCTCGACTTTTTGCGGCGGGTCCGTGATGCCGCCCGATCGTTGCGTCGAGGGGGCACGCGAGGCCTCATCAACGAAGATCGCTAGGAAAGCTCGCGTAGGTTGAGCTAGCAAATGGAGCGAGTACCTTCGGGTGCTCGCTCCGTTTCTTTTTCCAGACAACAATGGCCGATCCGTCAGAAGTCGAGCTCGTGCCGCTTGGGATACACCCGCCGTCTCAGTTCCAGTGTTCACGCGAGGAGCAACAGGAATTCCTCCTGAAGAACGCGCTTGGGCATCAAGCGCAGGACGTTAGTCGTACGTACATCGGGCTGCTTGACGGAGTGGAGGTTGGTTACATCACGCTGGCGATGGACTCTCCTGCTCCTATACGGATGGGAGCGACCGCAAGGCATTCCCTTCGCACGTCTGCCGGCATTAAAACTTGCTCAACTCGCAGTCGATGTGCATTGGGAGGGACGAGGAATTGGACGGCAGCTCGTTGCCCTGGCAACGGTGGTCGCGTTGCAAATCAGAGAACGCATCGGCTGTCGTTATCTCACGGTTGATGCGGCCACTCTGA